>JAUNBT010000208.1 GCA_030526985.1 Lachnospiraceae bacterium
TTGATGGAATAGTTGATATATTGCGATACAACAAGTAAAACACAGATGATAATACGACACAGAATTTCAAAATGGGTTATTGTAGATAGAGAACAAAGAAATTGAATTACAACAAAAAATCCAACAAGATTAAAACAAAAAAATTGAAATTATCCAGTAAATTAGCCGCTTTCAGGGCTTGTTATATTTAAATATTTTGGAAAAAATTAAAACAAGAATAATTCAAGATTCTAACAAGATAGAGAGAATTTTAGATTAGAACTTAGATTAAAACCGCTAAAATGCAGAAAACACGGCACAAGCGATAAGCTACAAAGAAAAACTTAGCTTGGAAAAGCTTGAATTTTAGCTTAGAATAGCTTGAAAAACACACAGGAGGACGCAGTATGTTACCATCAATACTTGCAAAACAATTACAGAAAGGCATCGGGGATTATATCGAAACCACATTCCCCATGACCAACGAGCCATTTAAAGGCTCTGTAAAGAAATTGCTGGATACATCGGACTCGGTATTTCACGAGCCCTATGTTGCTGTGCGCCTTCCTTTCCGTGTGGCAGAGCAAATGCCGACTTGCTTTGAAGCGATTCATCCGGCGTATCTTCCCTATGTACACCAGGAACGAGCCTTTGAGCGATTGACGGGAGACGATGGTAGATCCACTTTGATTGCAACAGGCACCGGCTCTGGTAAGACAGAGTGCTTCCTGTACCCTATTTTGGAGTATTGCTATCAGCATCGTGGGGAAAAAGGTATTAAAGCACTTATCATCTACCCGATGAATGCGTTGGCATCAGATCAGGCAAAACGAATTGCCGACTTGATTTGGAACAGTCCGGAACTTCGAGGCAATGTTACTGCCGGCATGTATGTGGGTGGTCGTGAAGAATCCCCCAATCGTATGATGAGCGACAGCACAATTATTACAGACAAGGAAACTATGCTGAATCATCCCCCTGATATCCTTTTGACGAATTATAAGATGCTGGATTATTTGCTGGTTCGTCCCAAAGATGCTCTGTTATGGCAGGATAATAACCGTTATACCCTGAAATACATAGCAGTTGACGAGTTCCACACCTTTGATGGTGCACAGGGAACAGACTTGGCCTGCCTGCTTCGGCGGCTAAAGAAACGCTTGGATATAGACAGCGGCTATTTGTGCTGCGTAGGAACATCGGCAACGATGGGGTCAAAGGACAGTGCAGACAGCATTCTTACCTATGCATCTGAAGTTTTTGGAGAGCGATTTGAGGAAGGCAGCGTAATTACAGAGGATCGCCTGACACCTTCGGAATTTTTCGACGAATCGGAAATCAATGAATTTACAATGCCAGATGCAGAAGCTGTGTCCGAACTGGGACATTTTGTTGCCCAGGATGAAGAAGACAGCTATCTGGATAAGGCGGTACATAGTTGGTTTGATGGATTTAATGGAGATATCTTTTCTGACGAGGGACGAATTGAACTTGGCAAGCTGCTGATGCATCACAATTTTGTTCAGGCAGTGATTTCCCTGACAGGGGGAAACTATGCCCAGGCTGCATATATCGCCGATGAACTGAAATCCAATTATCCTGTTATCAACGAAATAGAAGATAAAGAGGAGCTGGTATATTCGCTGTTTGCCCTGATTTCACATGCAAGAACAGGAGCTCCAGGCCACTTACGTCCGTTTTTATTCGTGCAGGTTCAGCTGTGGATGCGGGAATTGCGTCGATTGCTGGCAAAGGTGTCCGGTAACGAAGTGGTATATTCGATTGCACATGACCTAAATAATCAGCAGGCAAAGCAATACCTGCCGGTTGTAAACTGTCGTGATTGTGGAGCTACCGGGTGGGTAACAAAACTGAATGAGCGAAACAATGCAACCATGACGAATTTGGATGCGTTCTATAACCTTTATTTTAAGGGTGATGATAGCATTGCCATGTTGTTTCCTTTTTCGCATGAAGATCATATTCCAGGGATGATTCCTGCGAAGATTTGTCCCGATTGTTTGCAAGTCAAATTGGGTGAGGACGGCAGCGACCAGTGCGATTCTTGCGGTGGTGAACTGATAGAAGTTCAGATTCCTAGCCCGATTCCGACTACTGGCAGTAAAGATAATAAGCAATATGTTTGCCCTTGCTGTGGCAGTCGTCGAGGCTTGTCCTTGATGGGTCTCCGTAGTGCAACGGAAATCAGTACCAGTATTTCTCAGATGTTTGCTTCCCGTTTTAATGATGATAAGAAAACTCTGGCGTTTTCCGATAATGTGCAGGATGCTGCACATAGAGCAGGTTTTTTCAATTCAAGAACCTGGCGCTTTGGTTTGCGTACAGCGATTCAGAACTATGTCCAAAATGGTGGCGCAGGTCAAAATCTCACTGATTTTACAAAAGGATTTATTGCGTATTGGCATGGACGGTTAAGTAATGAGGCGTTTGTCAGCTTTTTCATTGCTCCCAATATGACTTGGATGAAGGCATATGAGGATATGAAAGAGAATCGCAAGCTAAAGATGGATTACTACGGCAAGAAGTTGATTGCTGATATAGAACTGCGCATTTCCTATGAAATTATGTTGGAGTATGGCCTGACAGCAAAGATTGGAAGAACGCTTGCGAAGTCGGGGTGCTCTGTTATGGCTTTTGAGTTGGATGCTGTTTCGAGAATTGCAGAAGCCGTTCAAGAGAAAACAGTCAATGAACTTGCTGTCATGCAAGGAAGTTCAATTCAGGAATTTCGGAATATGGTAATTGGATTCCTGAATATTATGCGTATGAATGGTGCTTTTGACGATGAAGCTTTTTATCCGATGGTGAGAAATGGCGGCAATACCTATATGCTTTCCAACGATCAGGTAAGATGGATGCCAGGGAGACAATCGGGAAGAAATACGCCTCGTTTCCTTGTAAATCAGCCTCCAAAAGGAAAGGGGAAATATGCGTATGATACGGTTGGTTCGAGAAAATACACGGACTGGCTGGAATCATGCTGCAGTCAAGTGCTGATTGAGGAAAGCAACTTCAAATTCATCGCAGAATATATTTTAGCTGAAGCTATAAAAGAGGGACTTATTCAAACCCTCCCTGCACAGGCGGAATATTCAGTTTATGGCCTGAATAAGGAACGAGTGTATATTACCGATCAGGTCACACAAATGCGATGTGACGGTTGTGGTAGCATTTATGCGGTTGCTTCAGATGAAATTGACTTTTGGCAGAGTGCACCATGTCAGAATAAGAATTGCTCTGGAACACTGGAAGTAGATGAAAACGCCGAACTGGGTTATTATGGTCGGCTTTATAGCGCCGGAGATATGACAAGAATCAATGCAAGAGAGCATACCGGATTGCTTGAAAGAGATGACAGGGAACAATTAGAGATTGATTTTAAACGCAGCAAAGACAGTCGCAAGCTTTGGGATCCAAATGTGCTATCCTGTACTCCTACGCTTGAAATGGGTATTGACATCGGTGACCTGTCTACTGTTATTCTTTGCAGTATGCCGCCTGCTCAAGCGCAGTTCCTGCAGAGAGCTGGGCGAGCTGGACGTAAAGATGGCAATGCGCTTACCCTGACTGTTGCAAATGCGAGACCACATGATTTGTTTTTCTATGCCGACCCAATGGATATGATTGCCGGAAATGTGCAAAGTCCGAAAATCTTCCTTAAGGCATCGGCAGTTTTGGAGCGCCAATTTGTTGCTTATTGTATGGATTCTTGGGTAAAGAGTGGTATAGGGGAACAGGTTATTCCAAAGCATGTTGATCGTATCTTGGGGAAACTCAGGAACCATCCCCAGGATGTATTCCCATTCAATTTCTTTCTTTACGTGCAGAATAATCTGTCGGTTTTAATCAATTCGTTCATATCCATGTTTTCTACAGATCTTGATACAACAACCAGGGCAGAGCTGCGGAAATTTGCTCAGGGTGATAAACTATCAGAGAGCCCAATGCATATCCAGGTGCTGGAGAGTTTTCAGAATCTCAAAAAACAAAGGGATTCTTTGCAGAGCAGTATCAAAGAACTGGAAAGCATGATTAAAGAGTTGGAATCGAAACCGAAGGATAGTTCCTATGAAGAAGAAATTCAGGAGTTAAAATCGGAACAACGGGCACTGCAAAATGTATATCGTGAGATTAATCGGAAAGATGTGTTTAATTTCTTGTCCGATGAGGGATTGCTGCCTAATTATGCCTTTCCAGAGTCAGGTATTATTCTGAAGGCAGTATTGTATCGAAAAGAAGAGCCAGCAGAACAGAGCACACCTGTGGGGGCAAAAAAGAAGTATGAAAAGATGGTTTATGAGTATAGCCGTGGAGCTTCCGCAGCGATCAGCGAATTTGCTCCGCTAAATAATTTCTATGTTGATGGCCGAAAGTTGACGGTAAACCAGATTGACCTGACAACAGCGCAACCATCTAAATGGCGGTTATGTCCAAATTGTTCTCACGCACAAATTGAAGAAGTGGGTAGGAACACGGCAAGTTGCCCAAGATGTGGAAGTCCAGCATGGTCTGACAGCGGACAGGTAAGAACAATGCTCCGGGTGCAGATGGTTTACTCCAATATGGATTACACACAAAGTCTGATTGGAGATGAAAGTGATGACAGAAGCAATGTTTTTTATACCAAACAGCTGCTGGTTGATGTAGATGAAGATCATGATATTGCAAGTGCCTATCAGATGAACAATGATGAGTTTCCATTTGGTTATGAGTTTGTTCGTAATGCAGTTCTTCGTGAAATTAACTTCGGTGAGAGTGATATGGTTGGGGAAAAGCTCCTGGTATCCGGTGTTGAGGAAGTGCGTAAGGGCTTTAAGATTTGCAAGTATTGTGGAACGATTCAGTCGGAGCATGAAAAAAGAAAGCACACAGCATTTTGTAAAATCAGAAAAAATCCGGTATTGGATGCTGATCCGTTTGAGGAATGCCTGTTTCTGTATCGGGAATTTCAGACAGAAATTCTGCGTCTGCTGATTCCGGCAACGACAATGGATGCTTCTAAAGTCAGAACAGAGTCCTTTGTGGCTGCATTTATGTTAGGAATGAAAGAATACTTCGGAAATGTTGACCATTTGAGAGCAACCGTCAGTGAAGTTCCTGTTCCGGATGCAGACTATCGGAAGCA
Source organism: Lachnospiraceae bacterium (assembly GCA_030526985.1). GTDB lineage: Bacteria > Bacillota > Clostridia > Lachnospirales > Lachnospiraceae > SIG292. The sequence goes on from JAUNBT010000208.1 coordinate 5,126, forward strand.
ATACCTTGTAATCTATGATTCGGTTCCTGGCGGAACTGGTTATTTGAAACAGTTGATGCATGAAAAAGATGCACTCACACAAGTGTTTGAGAAAGCATTGGCTGTAATGGAGAATTGCTCTTGCAAGGATGATCCGCAAAAGGATGGCTGCTATCATTGTCTGTTTGCATATCGACAAAGCCAAAATATTGGCAATGTATCCCGCAGTGCAGCGATTTGTTTGTTGAAAGCAATATTGAGCGGAAAGGATAATATTGAAAAAATAGACCGACTAAGCCGTGTTTCAGTGAATCCGCTGTTTGATAGCGAACTGGAGAGACGGTTTATTGAAGCTATGAACCAGATGGGGAATGATAGCCGAAAAGTCTCTGTGTCCAAAGCATTGGTAAACAATAAAGAAGGATATGTCCTGAAAGTAAATGATGCTGTATGGGAGATTGAACCACAAGTAATTCTGGATGCAGAACAGGGAGTATCGGTTAAGAGCAAACCTGATTTTGTGATTTGGCCTGTAAAAGCAGATGGAAGAAAACACTATAAGTATGTACCTAAAGAAGGATGGGTGCGAAGTGGAATTATGTCTCATTATTATTTGCCATATGGAATTTATTATGACCAATACGAAGAAATAACAGAAGAAGAAGGATATGTACAACATCCAGCGTTCACAGAAATGT
>JAUNBT010000209.1 GCA_030526985.1 Lachnospiraceae bacterium
GAAGGCGTTGAGGAAAAAGAATGAATCGTAATTCCCAGTGGACCTAAAATAGTAAACACAATGATACCAACAACCGGTCCGACACTTTTTCGGTCATCCTCTTTTTTCATATTGCATCTCTCCTTCCATTTTCGGAATATATCCCCATCATTTTAGTAAAAGAACTTAGCAGATAGATTTTCTATTTCCACTAAAACGTATCTGCTCTACCATCATTTATTATTTATTCAATTTCAGTCTTGGATATTTTTTCGAATTTACGAAGATATGCTCGATTCTCCACGCTGCATCGTCAGCTATTACAGATTCTTTGAATATACAGACCCTTGCTCCCCTTAAATAGTCTGCCTTTGATCATACCTCGAATTTTGGGACTCCTCTTTTTAGAATGTAAACTTTTTGTAAATTAATTATAAAAATATTATAGTCGTTTTTCCTCATCAAATCAAGTATTTTGTCTACAACTTATAAAAGCAAAAGGACAATAACACAATATCCTTTTGCTCTCATTTTTATTTCCCTATTTTCACCTTACATCTCTTTCGATAAAAAGCGATTCCATATCGTATGACTTCTTTCACATCTTCAAAGTCTTCTATATCCGCATATCTTTTAACTTCGATCTGATTCAGTGCTTCATCACACGCCTTCTCCAAGTTGCCATCATGTGCGTATTTTAGTTCAAATACGATTGCCGTTTCCAAATCATCTGTATCGTCGATAATTAAGATATCGGCATACCCATCCCCGGTTTCCGGATTTGATTTTACCCTCCAGGATAATCCATGCTCCAATAACCCTAACAAGATTCCGTGATAGAAATTTTCCTTCAACGAATTACGGCTATTTGTGTCACGAATGCTGATTGTATTTTTCAGAAAAAGATTTAACTGCTTTTCTATAGCAAGAGAATCTTCATTTTTCACTGCATGGTAAACTGTATTTCGAATCTGTTCCTCATTTTTTAACACGTCACTGACCCATTCATTGATCTGATGAATAAACAGAAATCTTATCTCTTCATTCGGAATTACGATTTCTCCAGATTTATCCATCGTCAAATAGCCTGTGCTGAAGAGTATACTCCAAACATTGTCCACAGACTTGTATAAATCTTCATAGGTCAGTTCCATTTTGATTTGTTTTAATAAGGATTTACCTGCAATTAAATCCTCAATCTCGCCTTTCGTCGTTTTATTCGACCCGGCAATCAGATATTTTACCAGATAATTACTGCTGGTGTTTGCCCAATAATTCTGCGGCTCTGATATGCCCTCTAGTATGGCATCGCTGCAATAATTTATCACATCCCACGGGCAATAGATTCCCGTAACGCCAAATTGATATCCATCATACCATTTTCGAATCGTAGCAAACTTATCTTCTAATCCATAATATTTTAAAATATCCGCAACTTCTTGCTCGGTGAATCCAAAGTACTCACTGAATTTTGTATTATTCACAGAATATACTTTAAGATTATTGAGACCAGTAAAAATACTCTCTTTTGTGATACGAAGACAGCCAGTCAATATGGCAAATTTCAAATACTCATTTGATTTTAAAGCTGCACTAAATAGTCCTCTGATCATATCGACCATGTCATCGTAATATCCATTCTGAAATGCTTTATCCAAAGGAACATCATACTCATCGATTAAAATAATCACTTTCTGCCCATAAAATTCCGACAATACCATGGACAAATCATATAAACTGTTTTTTAGTTGGGGCAAACTCATGATAGATGGGTTGTTTATCATGCCAATTAACATTTTATATCTTTCTAAACACTCCGGATTCAGACAATCAATACGAGTAAGTTCCCTATATTTTAATGCTGCTTTACCAATCAATTCTTTCAGTTTTTCAATAGCACGTTCAAATGATTTTTCATCAATATCCTTTAAGCTGATAGAAATGACCGGATATTTTCCCAAATCTGCGCGGTCTTGTAAAGAAAGCAACTTTAGGTCCGGTCTCTATAAATTCAGCTATAAATTTAGTTTTGTCTACATAATATAGGTCATTTTCCAACACGTCTTCAAAATTGTCTTCACTGACAGGCAACATTTTCATAGCAGTCATCGTTGCTCCCTCCTTTCTCTTATCACACATATTCTAACAACGTCTCAAACAGCACTTTCGGTTCGACTGGTTTGGACAAATGGGCGTTCATTCCGGATTGGATGGAGAGCTGGCGGTCTTCTTCGAAGGCGTTGGCACTCATGGCTATGATTGGAATGTCTGCGGCATCGGGGCGTTCGATGGCCCGGATGGTTCTGGCAGCTTCTAAGCCGTCCATGAGGGGCATGCGAATGTCCATTAGGATGAAATCGTATGTTTTAGGCGGTGCTTTTTTAAATTCTTCCACTGCTTCTTTGCCGTTTACTGCAAGTTTTACCGTAAGGCCTTTGTTTTCTAAGAGTTTGGCCGCAATCATTGCATTGATTTCATTGTCTTCTGCAAGCAGGACTCTTTTGCCCAAAAGCCGTTCGATCTGGGCAGGTTCGGGGACAATTTTGCTTTCCTGTTCGGATGCTGGCAGGATGCGGTAATGGTATGGGAAAATGACGGTAAAGGTGGAGCCTTTTCCGATTTCGCTTGTGACGGTAATGTCTCCACCCATCAGCCGGGCAATATTGCGGGCAATGGAAAGACCAAGGCCGGTTCCTGGGATAGATTCATTTCCGGGGAGTCGTTCCTGTTCAAAGGGCTCGAAAATATTTTCCAGGAAGGCTTCGCTCATGCCGCATCCATTGTCCTCGATGATAATCTGGTCTACACCGTAACATTTTTCTTTGTCGATTGACAGGTTGGAAAAACGCAGCTCGACTCTGCCGCCTTCCTGTGTGAATTTGCAGGCGTTATTTAACAGGTTCATCAGCATCTGCTGGACTTTCTGTTCGTCTGCGTAGTATTCTGCATTCCATCGACCTAAAATGTTTTCGTCGAACACAAATTGGATTTTTTTCTTTTCCATTGAGGGGCGAATCATATGGATGACCGGCAAAAAGATATCTTCCGGGCTGTAGTAATCACAGGCTAAGGTTGTCTTTCCGCTTTCGATGCGTCCCATCTCTAAGATATCGTTGATGACACCTAAAAGGTACTGGCTGGACTGTTCAATCTGGTTGATGTGGTCCGGGGTCGGCAGACCTTTTTTTGCCTCTTCCGCCGCTAAATGGCTCATTCCCAATATGGCATTCATCGGGGTACGCATGTCGTGGCTCATCCGTGCAAGGAAATCATTTTTTGCCTGGCTGGCTTTGTTTGCTTTGTCAAGGGCAGCGGTAAGTTCCTGATTCTTTTCTTCCTCCTGTCGGATCAGGTCGGTTACATTTCGCCGGACAAGAACGCAGTAAGTCTTGCCGTCTTCTTCATAGCAGCAGGAAGAACCGCTCAGATATTCGATTTTCCCGTTTCGCAGAGTGCGGTAAACAATTTCCTGTGAAAATTCGCTGGTTGTGTATTTTCGGTCCAGATAGTGGGCGAGGAATTTTTCTCTGTCCTCCTCGATAATGACATTTTTGGCATAGTGACGCATATAATCATAAAATGACATGACTACCTTTTCAATCTGACCTGCTCTTTTATTTTCAAATTCTAATACGGTAAACTGGTCTTCTTCAATGGAAAAAAAGCCGACAGCCTCGCAGCCGCTGCTGATTTCATGGTGCATCAGAGCGTCAATGATTTTTTGCTGGCTGACATCATACACGTATTCGTATAGGAAAATGTCCTTTGTAAATGGATCCTGCAATAGGGAAATGTTATGTTTGGCCCAATAGGAAATTCCTTCTTTTGTCGTTGACTGGACGATGACTTCTTCGTTTGTTATGCCTTCGTGAAATTTCGAAAGCAGGCGATTGCGGTCATGGAGTTGTTTTAATTCGGCTCTTTCTTTTTCATCACTGACACTCCTGCATCCATTGTCGATAAAGGACTTAACATTAAGGCCGGATGGGGTAACTACTTCATCAGTATAGGGTACCGATATTATACGACTTCATTCCGGGTAACATTGATAATGAAATAAAACATGGCATCGCTGCTTTTTTGCGCTTTCTGCCGGGCAGTCTCCACGCGGGCTTCCATTGCCTTTTCTGTATCGATAATCTGGGCGGTGGCCACTGCCGTTTGGTTTTCTCCTTCTGTGGTGGATACCTGATGGCCGCTCAAACGAATCCAGTGAAGATTTCCATCGGACAGTCTTGCCTGAAATTCCATCTCTGTCTCTTTTACACCGGCACGGAGTTTTTCAAATTGGTTCTTATATTCTTTTAAATATTCCGGCTGGATTACGCTATCGTAAAGAATGGATTCCGGAAAATTTTTCACCACTTCCGGCAAGCCAAATGCCTGCTGAGCTGTCTTTCCAACATATGCGGTCTTTGTGACGGTATCGTATGTGAGCACGTAGATTCCGGCAAAGGCGCAGGCAATCTCCATCATTTCCCAGCTCTGCCGCATCCGCCTCTGGTTTTTCTTTGCCTCTTTTTGCATCTGATACTGTTTGGTAATATCACGACCGTAGACAATCAAAATATTTCTCCCGTTCCAACTTCGTTTTTCCACTTCAATGTCATAGATCTTGCTGTCTTTTTCCCACGTCATGGAAGAGTTTGTCTCTTTTAAATTCCTCCAGCAATTTTTACAGGGGCTTTCTTTTTTATAAAATAAATCATAACAGGACTTTCCGGCTATTCCGGTTCCTTCTATGTCAAATTGTTCTCTGGCGGTATTGTTGGCATAATAAAGCTCATAGGTATCCTCATCAATGACATATACACTCATATAGTTGGAATCAAGTACCTGCAGCTGCAGTTCATTTTGTATGGAAATGGGCATGAAAACGACACGGACCACCGGCCTTCCATTCTCATTTCCAAACTTGGACATAGCCGTTGTGGTCCATGTGACACCACCTTTTTTATTATACAAACGAAAATGTTCTGTCACTACGATATCTTCTCTTACCACCCGCCGTATGGTCTTTCTGACTACATCTCGGTCAGGGGCATACACAAAATCCATGGCGTCATCTTTGCAGATTTCCCAGTATTCTTCGTCTGTAAAATTCATCATCTGCATGACATCGTTACTCGCCTTAAGCAGGGTAAGCACGGTATCTTTCTCGACCCGGTATAAGGCCACGCTCGCCTCTAACCCGTCTAATAGATTCTCAAGCAGATCATTGTGCTCTTTTTCTTTTGAAATGTCATAGCAGACCGATATGATTGCCTCTCTTCCATCTCCATCCGTCGTGATTTCTCCCACGTCATGAACCCAGATATAGCTTCCGTCCTGCTTTTTCATGCGGTAATCTACCATATACCGGCTGCCGACTGCCAATTGTTCTTCCACATTCTTGGACACGTAGCCTCTGTCCTCCGGGTGGATTCCATTCTCCACCATTCCCTCTATGTCTTCTACATATTCTTCCTGTGTACTGTATCCCAGCCAGAAGAGTAACTGTTTGTCAATAAAATAAAATGGAAATCCCGGCTCCATATATCCCCCGAGCATTCCTCCGGCTACGGTGTCAGTAAGCAGTTGCTGTCTTTTTCGTATATCAATGGGTTGGGCTTCTTTTTTTAATTCTATCCTTGATTCTTCCATCCAAGCATCCTCCCAGCTAACCTTTTCGTTATCAAAAATCTTTTCCGGTCTCTCATACCTTCTCAATTCCCAGTTAAAGAATATTATACAACATTTGAGACATTTGCGGTATGAAATCGTGATTATTTTTTTGAGAATTTTGAGATTTTTGTAATACTGATTTTTGGTGACACTGTTTTT
>JAUNBT010000210.1 GCA_030526985.1 Lachnospiraceae bacterium
AGGGAACGCTTGCTGTATCTCAGCTTTTCTACAACAGTCCATCCCGCTGTGCGGTAGCAGATATGGCAGCAATTTCCATCGATAGACGACTTACGGATGGTGAGACTTATATTTCAGCTCTTGACGAAATCAAAGCACTTCCTTCTGTCCAGAAATATAATGCAGAAGTTACGATGTATACTTATGAAAGACCAAGCTGGACCGGACTTGTATATCCTACAGAGTGCTACTTCCCTACATGGGTTATTCCAGAAGATCATCCAGCATGTGCTGCAATGGTTGAAGCTCATTCCAAACTGTACGGGGCTCCCGTCGTTGATAAATGGACTTTCTCAACAAACGGTGTATCTATCATGGGACGTTATGGAATTCCTTGTATCGGATTTGGCCCTGGAAAAGAAAAAGAAGCCCATGCTCCAAATGAAAAAACATGGAAAGAAGATTTAGTACGCTGTGCTGCAGTATACGCTGCTATGCCGAACCTGTATTGTAAGTAATCACCATCTAAGATTGAAAGGAGAATAACAATGGCCGCAGATATTTCAAAATATATTGATATTTTAAATGAATTAGATTTTTCAGATATGTATGAAAATGATTTTTTCCTGACCTGGGAGAAAACAGATGACGAATTAAAAGCAATCTTTACCGTAGCCGACGCTTTAAGAGAGCTTCGCGAAAATAATGTTTCTACAAAAATATTTGACAGCGGACTTGGAATTTCTCTATTTAGAGACAATTCTACCCGTACCCGCTTCTCTTTCGCTTCTGCCTGCAATCTGTTAGGACTTGAAGTGCAGGATTTAGATGAAGGAAAATCTCAGATTGCTCACGGTGAGACCGTAAGGGAAACTGCAAATATGATTTCATTTATGGCTGATATTATCGGTATCCGTGATGATATGTATATTGGTAAAGGAAATGCGTACATGCATCAGGTGACAGAGGCAGTAAGAGAAGGTTATGCAGATGGTGTATTAGATCACATTCCTACTCTTGTTAATCTGCAATGTGACATTGACCATCCAACACAGGCAATGGCAGACCTGTTACATGTAATTCATGAATTTGGCGGTGCCGAAAACTTAAAAGGTAAAAAAGTTGCCATGACCTGGGCATACTCTCCTTCCTACGGAAAACCGCTTTCCGTTCCACAAGGCGTAATTGGTTTATTTACCCGTCTTGGTATGGATGTTGTTTTAGCTCATCCAGAAGGATACGATGTAATGAGCGATGTAGAAGATATTGCGAAGGAAAATGCAAAAAAATCCGGTGGTTCCTTTACGAAGACCAATAGTATGGAAGAAGCATTTAAGGATGCTGATATTGTATACCCTAAGAGCTGGGCTCCTTTTGCAGCAATGGAAAAGAGAACTGAATTATATGGAAATGGTGACATGGACGGTGTAGCAGAATTAGAGAAAGAACTTCTTGCACAGAATGCACAGCACAAAGACTGGGCATGTACAGAAGATATGATGAAGCTTACAAAGAATGGCGAAGCACTGTATCTTCACTGTCTGCCAGCTGACATTTCCGGTATCAGCTGTGAAAGCGGTGAGGTGGATGCCTCTGTATTTGATCGTTACCGTGTTCCACTTTATAAAGAAGCCAGCTATAAGCCATATATTATTGCTGCCATGATTTTCTTAAGCAAACAAAAAAATCCACAGGCAACATTAGAAGAACTATTAAATGCCGCAAAACCAAGAAAAGTTCAGTAGAGTCTGAAAGGAAGGAATGGATTATGAAAAAAGAAAAAATTGTAATCGCTCTTGGTGGTAACGCCTTGGGGAATAATCTTCCAGAGCAGATGATTGCAGTCAAACAGACTGCCGCTGCGATTGCTGATTTGATAGAGGATGGTCACCAAGTTGTGATCTCTCATGGTAATGGACCTCAGGTTGGTATGATTCACATTGCTATGGCCGAATTAAACCGTCTTTATCCAGGATTTACTCCCGCTCCTATGTCCGTATGTGTTGGCATGAGCCAGGGATATATCGGATATGATTTGCAAAACTCCCTGCGGGCAGAGCTTTTAAACCGCGGTATTTCAAAACCGGTCACTACTCTGATTACACAAGTATGTGTAGATCCGTATGATGAAGCATTTGCCAATCCTTCCAAACCAATCGGTCGTTTTATGACGGCTGAAGAAGCACGGATTGAGGAAAAGAGAGGAAATCACTGTATTGAAGATTCTGGCAGAGGTTTTCGTCGTGTTGTAGCATCTCCTAAGCCAACGGATATTATTGAGATTGAATCTATCCGGGCATTGGTAGATGCCGGACAAGTGGTAGTTGCCTGCGGCGGCGGTGGAATTCCGGTTATGCGCCAGGGTAACGGACTACGCGGTGCCAGTGCTGTTATCGATAAGGATTTTGCAAGTGCAAAGCTTGCAGAACTTTTAGATGCAGATTATTTGATTATTCTTACTGCTGTAGAAAAGGTCGCTTTGAATTTCGGAAAACCGAACGAGACCTATTTAGATGAGATGACACTTGAGGAAGCAAAAAAATATTGTGAAGAAGGCCACTTTGCTGCTGGTTCCATGCTCCCCAAGATTGAGGCTTCCATGGGATTTGTATCCCACCGACCAGGCTGTAAGGCCTTAATTACAAAGCTTGAAAAAGCGCGGGACGGTATCCTTGGAAGAACCGGAACCGTGATTCATCAATAATTTTATTTTGTAATATTTTATTTTATCACTTTTGTTTATAGAACGAATGGAGGAAAAGACATGATTGATTTAACAATCAAAGAAGCAGGGCTCGAAAAAAACATTTTAAAAGCCAAAGAAAATAACATTATCATCCCAACTTTTGAGCAGATGAAAAACCCGGATTTAATTCCTGAAAAAATCAAAGAAAAATTAAAAACTGTAGGTTTATGGGATGTCAACCCATTAAACTTATTCCGTATTACATGGAAAAACGAACCGAAAGAAACTGGTGGTCTGTTTGGTGGTCCAAACTTTATTGAACTTCCAAAATCTCTTACCGGTGTAGATGCAAGAATCATCTGTATGGTAGGAAAATGGTTCCCGACCGGATGCCATAAAGTAGGTGCTTCTTTCGGCTGCCTTGCTCCACGTCTGATCACAGGACAGTTTGATGCTTCTTATCATAAAGCTGTCTGGCCTTCTACTGGAAACTATTGCCGTGGAGGTGCTTTCAACTCCAAACTGTTAGCATGTGATTCTATTGCAATTCTTCCAGCTGAGATGAGCAAGGAACGTTTTGAATGGCTTTCCCAGATTGCAGGTGAAGTTATCGCAACACCTGGCTGTGAAAGTAATGTAAAAGAAATTTTTGATAAAACATGGGAACTTAGAAATACAAGAGAAGATGTTATGATTTTCAATCAGTTTGATGAGATGGGTAACCATTTATGGCATTACACAGTGACCGGTGATGCAATTGAAGCCGCTTATAACTCTATTGCAGATGAGAATACAAACTTCTTCGGAGGATGCTTTACTTCTGGTTCTGCTGGTACTACTGCTGCTGGTGATTACCTGAAAGAGAAATTCCCTGGATTTAAGATTGGTGTCGGAGAAGCTCTTCAGTGTCCTACTTTGTTAAATAATGGATTTGGTGGACACAGAATTGAAGGTATCGGTGATAAGCATGTGCCTTGGATTCATAATGTTAAGAACACAGATATGGTTCTGGCTATTGACGATGAAGACAGCCAGAGAGTTCTCCGTCTCTTCAATGATCCTGCTGGAAGAGAATATCTTGTAAAAGAAGCCGGTGTTCCACAGGAAGTAGCCGACAACTTAGGATTACTCGGTATCTCTGGTATTGCCAATGTAATGAGCTGTATTAAGATGGCAAAATACTATGAACTTACAAGCAACGATGTTCTTGTCACTGTACTGACTGACTCCAGCGTTATGTATCAGTCCAGAATCAAAGAATTAAATGATGAATATGGCACATACACTGCTATGGATGCTGCTGTTGACTTTGCTTCCCATATTCAGTCCTTAAAGACAGATAATCTCTTAGAGCTTACTTATACAGAAAAGAAACGAATCCATAACCTGAAATACTACACATGGATTGAGCAGCAGGGACGTAATGTAGAAGATCTCAATGCTCAGTGGTACGATTACAAAGGAACCTGGGGTGCAGTTCATAACCAGATTTCAGATATTGATGCATTGATTAATGAATTCAATGAGCGTACCGGATTATTAAAATCCTTATAAAATTGCCTTTCACACACTTTCATAACATAAAACTTTTTAAAGAGGGCTGCTGCATCTGATGCAGCAGTCTTTCTTTAAAAATTCTGTAACTGTTTTAAAAGGAGGAATTTAAGACCTATGAAAAACGTAATTTCTGCTGTCTGCGTCCACTGTGGTGCAGAACATGAAGCAACACCTACAACCTATACATGCCCAAAATGTGGCGGAATTCTTGATATCAAATATGATTATGCTTATATCAAAAAACATTTGACAAAAACACAACTTGCAGACCGAAAGGATCCTTCTATCTGGCGTTATAAAGAATTTCTGCCAGTGGACAGTGACCTTGCCTATCCAAGATTAAAAGTCGGTGGTTCTCCTCTTTATAAAGCAGAACGCCTTGCTAAGGAGCTTGGTATCAAAACATTATTTATCAAAGATGATGGCATTAATCCAACTGCCAGTTTAAAAGACCGTGCCTCCGCTCTCGCTGTTGCCAAAGCATATGAGGCCGGCATGGATACCATTGCTTGCTCTTCTACCGGAAATGCAGCCTCCTCTCTTGCCGGAAATGCAGCTGCAGCAGGATTTAAAACTTATATTTTTGTACCTTCAAGGGCTCCGAAAGGGAAGGTATCCCAGCTTATGATTTTCGGTGCGAATGTCATCAGTGTGGAAGGTTCTTATGAGGACACATTCCGTCTCTCTGCAGAAGCCATTGACCGTTGGGGATGGTATAACAGAAATGCTGCCATCAATCCATATCTTATGGAAGGCAAGAAAACAGTTTCTTTAGAAATTGCAGAACAGCTCGATTTTAAAATGCCGGATTATATTGCACTGTCTGTCGGCGATGGCTGTACAATCGGTGGTGTATGGAAAGGCTTAAAAGATCTCTATGAAACAGGATTTATCGATAAACTACCACGCCTGATCAGTGTCCAATCAACCGGATGCTATCCAATCAACCGGGCTATTCAGGAAAATGCCCCCTGGCGTCCGATGGAGGAAAACACCATTGCTGATTCCATTGCCGTGGGAGTACCGAGAAATCCGGACAAAGCACTAAATGCGATCCGGGAATCGAAAGGAATTGCAGTCAATGTAACTGATGAAGAAATTCTTTCGGCCATGAGACTTCTTGGAAAGACCTGTGGAGTCTTTGGGGAACCAGCCGGTGTAACCGGAACAGCAGGTCTGAAAAAAGCCCTAGAAGAAGGTCTCATATCAAAAGATGCTTCTGTTGTATCAATCGTAACCGGAAATGGCTTAAAAGATACAGCCAATGCAATTAAAGCTGCTGGAGAACCAATTTCTATTCCGGCTGATATGAATTTGCTCCTTGAAGCATTTCAGAAAAAGGGGATTGCTTTAAAATAGCTTAAAGCTCCGCTTTCATTTCTTTCATAAACTGTATCATAAACGGAATCGAGATGAGACAAGTCATAACATCAGCTGCCGCCTGTGAAATCTCCACTCCTGTTAATCCAATGATACCTGGCAGAATAAGAATCAGTGGCAAAAAGCAGAAACCACTCCGAAGCCCGGCAAGGACTGTAGCACTTTTGCTTTT
>JAUNBT010000211.1 GCA_030526985.1 Lachnospiraceae bacterium
AGGATGCGACAGATTTCTTCTCTATTTCAAGACCTTTAGTCAGAGAACCGGGACTTATAAAACGTTGGCAAGGTGGGGATAAAAAGCCTTCTGATTGTGTTTCCTGCAATCAGTGTTTTTCAACCCATGGACATGGCTGTATCAGAGGAACAATTCATGCAGATGGAACAATCACAAAGAATAAACGTGAGAGCAGAATATAAGAAGCAGTGCTTAATCAAAAAGGAAGGAGTTCATAATGAAAACAAGATTTTTAAGAGAAATTGAAGTATCTCCAATTGGTATGGGATGTATGGCGTTTTCGCATGGATATGGAAAAGTCCCGGAAGAAAGTTATGCACTTGAAGCAATTCAAAAGGCTTATGAATTTGGTTGCACTCTTTTTGATACGGCAGAAGGTTATGGCTCACAGCAATTTTTTCCTGGTCACAATGAACAGATTTTAGGGAAAGCGGTAAAATCCTTCCGAAGACACATAGTGCTGGCAACAAAAATGCATTTTAAGGAAGGAGAGTATACGCAGGGAGCAGATATTTATAAGCTGCTTAGAACTCATTTGGAGAAGTCATTAACGAATCTGCAAACGGATATGCTTGACCTTTATTATTTGCATAGAATCAATACGAAGATGCCACTTGATGAAGTGGCGGCTGCATTTGGCAGATTAATACAAGAAGGACTGATTCGGGGGTGGGGAATGTCCCAAGTATCAGGCGAACAGTTAATAGCAGCAGATCAGGTAACGCCTGTCAGTGCTGTTCAGAATTTATATAACATTTTAGAAAGAGATTGTGAGCAGGATATATTTCCGTATTGCATAGAGCATGGAATTGGCGTGGTTCCATTTTCTCCGATAGCCAGTGGCTTCCTGTCTGGAAAGATTTCAGTAGATACAAAGTTTGAAAATGTTGATGATGTCAGAGTATTTGTTCCTCAACTTACAAAGGAAAATATTGTTCGCAATCAACCAGTACTAGACATCTTAAATCGTTTTGCAAAGGAAAAAAATGCCACCCCTGCACAGATTTCATTAGCATGGATGTTACATAAATATTCTAATGTAGTACCAATTCCGGGTTCAAAAAATCAGGAACGAATATTGGAAAATCTTGGCGGTTGGAATGTTGAACTTATAGAAAAAGAGTTTAAGGAATTAGAACAATCTCTAGCCAATTGCAGGATATATGGACATCGTGGTCATGTAGAGAATGAAAATACGAGCATGAAAGATTGGAAAAGATAAAAGGATTGCAGAAATAAAGTAACAGAAAGCAACTGTTCTTATGGGTAGTTACAATATATGCTGCATAAATAGCAGTAAAACAAATTTAGGAGGATAAAGATATGGCAGAGAAAATTGTACAGACAGCAGGAAGAGATGCATTAGGTGGATTTGCACCGGAATTTGCACATTTTAATGATGATGTGTTATTTGGTGAAAATTGGAACAATCAGGATATTGATGTGAAAACACGTTGTATTATAACGGTTGTTGCATTGATGTCATCAGGAGTTACAGATTCTTCTTTAAAGTTTCATTTGATGAATGCAAAGAAAAATGGCGTTAGAAAGGAAGAAATAGCAGCAATTATTACACATACAGCTTTTTATGCTGGATGGCCTAAAGGCTGGGCAGTGTTTAATATGGCAAAAGAAGTGTGGAACGAGGAAATTCCAGCATTAACGGAAAAGGACAAGTTCCAGAATTCCATTATGTTCCCAATCGGAGAGCCGAATGATGCCTATGCACAGTACTTTATTGGTAACAGTTATCTTTCTGTTATTTCAAAGGAACAGGTATTTATCGCAAATGTAACCTTTGAGCCGGGATGCCGTAACAACTGGCATGTTCATCATGCTAAAAGTGGTGGTGGACAGATGATTATTTGTGTCGGTGGACGTGGCTACTATCAGGAATGGGGCAAAGATCCAATTGAAATGAAACCAGGCGATGTAATTAATATCCCCGCAGAAGTGAAACATTGGCATGGAGCAGCACCAGACAGTTGGTTTGCACATCTTACACCAGCAGTACCGGGAGAAGATATGAGCAACGAGTGGTTAGAGCCAGTTGATGATGAACAGTATGGAAAGGTTAAATAGATGAAGGCTATCGCAATTAACGGAAGTCCTCGTAGAAACAAGAATACAGCAACACTTTTGGATGCGGCTCTTAAAGGAGCAGCATCTAAAGGTGCAGATGAAGAGATGATTCATTTATATGATTTACAGTACAAAGGATGTAATAGCTGCTTTGCCTGCAAAAGAAAAGAGCATACTGGAAATGGTTGTGCGATGAGAGATGAACTCTCAGAAGTGCTTGCAAAGGTGGAGAACGCAGATGTTTTAATTCTTGGTTCTCCAATTTATTATATGAACATTACATCTGGTATGACTGCATTTTTAGAGAGACTGATTTTTCCAACAATGATTTACAGCAGAGAAATACCTACAGTATTTTCGCATAAATTACCAACAGGGTTGATTTATACAATGAATCTGCAACAGGAAAGAATGGAACAGTTTGGAATAATGAATAATTTGAAACCTTATCAAAATTCTATTGGCACAGCATTTGCTGTTGAACCTGAAATATTATATTCCTGTAACACATATCAGTTTTCAGATTATTCTAAGTATGAGTCATCTATGTTTTCTGAGGAAAATAAAAGAAAGTACAGAGAGGAACAGTTCCCGAAAGATATGGAAGCAGCGTATCAGATGGGAATAAAACTTATTCAACAGATTGGAGGAGGATTACATGAAAAGTAAAGTATATTATTCAAAAGAAATCACACCTGAAAAGATAGTAGAGATGTATAAAAAGTTAGGTAAGGAACTGAATGGAAAGGTTGCTGTAAAAGTTCATTCAGGAGAGCAGGGAAATCAGAATTTTCTGACACCGGAATTTTGGAAGCCAATGATTGAATATGTGCATGGAACGGTAGTAGAATGCAATACGGCGTATGAGGGAGAACGTAATACAACAGAAAAACATCTAAAAACCATAGAGAAGCATGGATGGAATCAGTATTTTGATGTTGACTTGATGGATGCAGAGGGACCGGATATGGAAATACCAGTTCCAGAGGGCAAGGTTATTCAGAAAGATTTTGTCGGAAAGAATTTAGCAAATTATGATTCTATGCTTGTGCTGTCACATTTTAAAGGTCATCCAATGGGAGGATTTGGTGGAGCCTTAAAACAGCTGTCTATTGGAGTGGCATCATCTGCAGGAAAAGCTTATATACATGGAGCTGGAGAACCGGAAAACATGTGGACTTCGGAACATGATTTGTTTTTGGAATCTATGGCTGATGCTGCATCAGCAGTAGTAAATTATTTCAAAGGAAACATGGTGTTTGTAAACGTTATGAAGAATATGTCCGTTGACTGTGATTGCTGTGCGGTTGCAGAAGATCCTTGTATTGCAGATATGGGCATTTTGATTTCCTTAGACCCGATTGCGATTGACCAGGCCTGTATTGATCTGGTATATGGCAGTGATGATCCGGGAAAAGACCATTTGATTGAGAGAATCGAGAGTAGAAATGGTATTCATACGGTAGAAGCTGCAGCAGAGTTGGGATTTGGTTCAAGAGAATATGATCTAATTCAGTTGTAAAAATTTTGATAAGGAACTGTCTATGGAATATGTTAAATTAGGAAAATCGGACTTGGAAGTATCTAGAATCTGTATGGGATGCATGGGGTTCGGAGACTCTGAGAAGGGAATGCACCGGTGGACAATCAGTGAAGAAGAGAGCAAAAAAGTAATTCAGAGTGCATTGGAAGCTGGCATAAACTTCTTTGATACAGCAGTAACTTATCAGGGTGGAACAAGTGAGCAATACTTAGGACGGGCAATCAGTAATTTTTCTGAGCGTGATAAGGTAGTGATTGCCACTAAATTTCCACCAAGAACTCCACAGGAAGTCGAAGCCGGTATATCAGGACAGGAACATGTGCAGAATATGCTGGATCAGAGTTTACAACATCTTGGTATGGATTACATAGATTTATATATTTGCCATGCGTGGGATTACAAAACACCAATTTATGATATTTTGGATGGCTTGAATCAACAGATTAAAGCAGGAAAAATTCGTTATATTGGAATCTCTAATTGCTATGCGTGGCAGTTAGCCAAAGCCAATGCTTTAGCAAGGTTAGAGGGATTCCCGGAGTTTATCTCGGTACAGGGACATTATAATCTGATTTTTCGTGAAGAAGAAAGAGAGATGGCTGGGTTATGCAAGGAAGATAATATTGCTATGACCCCGTATAGCCCATTGGCGGGTGGTAGATTATCAAAAAAGGAAAACGAAACTTCCAAACGACTGCAAGAAGATGATTATGGACGTTTTAAATATGATTCCACAGTAAATTTAGACAGGCTTATCATAAATCGCCTTGAAGAAGTGGCAGAAAACAGAGGAACATCTATGACAGAGATTGCTCTTGCATGGCTGCTAAAAAAAGTGACTTCCCCAGTGGTTGGAATGACAAGGGAGGAGCAGATTACAGGTGCGGTAAATGCTGTTGAGATAAAACTGTCAGATAAGGAAATTCAATATTTGGAGGAACTATATCAACCTCATAAACTGGTGGGCGTGATGGCTCAGAATGGTCCAGTTATGAAAGGAAATTTAGATAGATGATAGAAAAAGAAATGGAGCAGGCAATACCGGAAAACAGAATGGGAACAGCTCCTGTTGCGACACTAATGCTTAAGATGGCATTCCCGATTATTCTTTCAACATTGGTACAGTCTTTATATAACATTGTAGACGGAATGTTTGTGGCAAGAATCAGCGAAGAAGCCATGACGGCAATTACATATACACAACCAATTGTGATCGTTTTAATGGCAGTTGGAACTGGAATAGCAGTTGGTATGAATACAATGCTTTCTCGTGCATTGGGAGAAAAAAACAAAAAACAGGTTAATGATGCGGCTCAAACAGCTATATTTTTGACTTTTGTAGCAGCGTTAATATCTCTTATGGCAGCCTTTATATTTGTTCATCCATTCATGGCGTCACAGACGAATAATGTAGAAATACAAAATCTTGGCGTAAAGTATTTGAGAATTTATCTTGCTCTTGGTATTGGTACAATCGGTCAGATGGTGTTTGAACGAATGTTAATATCTACAGGTAAAACAATATACAGCATGATTTCGCAGATAACAGGTGCCATTTTTAATCTGATACTTGATCCAATCCTGATTTTTGGATTATTTGGGTTCCCGGCAATGGGAATCTCCGGAGCTGCATTTGCAACTGTTTTTAGTCAGATTGTAGCAATGCTGATTGCAGTAGTGCTGAATCATAAAAAGAATTATGAAATATCAATGCGTTTTACTTTAAAACCACCTGTGTATGCTGTGAAAAGAATCTTATTCCTCGGTGTTCCACCAATGGTTTTAATGACTTTGAACGGATTTATGTTATTAGGATAAAAATGTTTTCCGAGACTGCAGTAGCTGCTATGGGTGCCTGTGCGAAGGTCAGTACATTGTTTTATAACATTGTAAATGCAATGGCGAATACTCTTACACCATTGATTGCATATAATTATGGAGCAAAGAAGAAATCAAGAATCAATCGTGTATTGCAGTGTGGATTTTTGTACAGTCTGATATTGACGGCATTGGGAACATTGGTCTGTATTACATTTACAGAACAGATATTAATGATGTTCAATGCACAGG
>JAUNBT010000012.1:0-25522 GCA_030526985.1 Lachnospiraceae bacterium
TGATTTCCAATGAAAATGCGTTCCCGACAGCTGCATGGAGCAACACCAGTTCGAATAGTATTGTCAAAGACTTAATTGGACGTGCTTCTAAGGAAGTACAAGATGAAGTGGAAAAGCTGGTCAATGGAGGCACTATAGAAAAGAAAGTTCATGAAGATATTGCTTATGAGGATATCTATGCGACGGAAGATATGATATTTGTGTCTGTCACGATGATGTAACAATTCCACCGGTTCTCTTAGAACTAAAAATCGCAAAACGATATAGGGAATTAGATGCAGTCTGCGAAACGGCATTAGAGCAAATCGAAGAAAAGAATTATGGAGCAGAACTGGTAGAAGAAGGGTACGAGGAGATGATCTGCTATGGAATCGCTTTTTTCAAAAAGCAGGTGAAAGTTCATGTTAAGAGAAAAATATTTGAATATGACTAATAAATAAAAATGGCGGATGATTCCGCCATTTTTGTATTGAATACACTGTTGTTTCGTTCTTTATGATAACGGGCGCCTTATGAACTGAAACGACAGAAAAATAAAAGATATCGTTACTTCGATATAAAATATAATTATAAGATAAATTCTAAAATCGAAAATGAAGGAGTTTATGCAGTTTATTGAATCTGAGTTTGAATACAATAGGACGATAGCTGCCACATTTACGACAGCGACGGGGCATATCATGGATAAAAACATCATCGCGGGAAAGCTGAAGATGGTACGTTTTGTTTAAACAGCTGCGACAATAGCCCAAAGAATGGATTTTTTTATTTGTTAACATTGATGTGTTCCTCTCCTGTGAAGTAAAATATCTTTTATAATCCAACACATACACCTATAATATCAGATGTAAAACGATATTTCAATAGAAGTGACGTTTTGTATCTGATAAAAATACATATAGTATCGTATACAATAACACAAAGTAGGTGATGTGTATGCGAAATGAAAGGAATATAGACGATACTTCGTTTGAAGAATTATTTTATAAACGCTTAGTGCAGCTTAGAGAATTGAGAAAAGTGTCTGCCAGAGATATGAGCTTATCCATCGGGCAGAATCCGGGATATATTAATGGTTTAGAAAATCGAAAGGGTCTTCCTTCCATGACAGTCTTTTTTTATATTTGTGAGTATCTCAATGTTTCACCAAAAGAGTTTTTTGATGATAGTGTAGAATGTCCGGAACAGATATCCAGAATTTGTGATGAGATTAAGACCTTGGACCAGGAAGCACTTACTCTTCTGGAGATGCTGATAAAAAGAATAAAAAAAGAATAAAGAATTTTTCCTTTATTTTTATCCAGTAATAGGATATAATAAAAAGTATAACAGCTTAGGGTCGGTTTTGAACCGATATTGCCCCTGGCAATAAGATTATAATTATGGAGGAATGAACACATGTTAGTATCAGCAAAGGAAATGCTTCAAAAAGCAAAAGCAGGCAAGTATGCAGTAGGCGCATTTAACATTAACAACCTGGAATGGGCAAAGGCAATTCTTTTAACAGCAGAAGAATTGAAATCTCCAGTTATTCTTGCAGTATCTGAAGGTGCAGGAAAGTATATGTGCGGTTACAAAACGGTTGTTGGAATGGTGAACGGAATGCTTGAGGAATTAAAGATTACAGTTCCGGTAGCACTTCATTTAGACCACGGCAGCTACGAAGGAGCAAAGGCTTGTATTGAAGCAGGTTTTTCATCCATCATGTTTGACGGATCTCATTTTGATATTGAAGAAAACGTTGCAAAGACAAAAGAGTTAGTTGGTATCTGTGCAGAGAAAGGTATGTCCATCGAAGCAGAGGTAGGTTCCATCGGCGGAGAAGAAGACGGTGTGATCGGAGCTGGAGAAGTTGCAGACCCGAACGAGTGTAAGATGATTGCAGATCTTGGCGTTACTATGTTAGCAGCCGGAATCGGTAATATCCATGGAAAATATCCGGCAAACTGGGCTGGATTAAGCTTCGAGACCTTAGATGCAATCCAGCAGCTGACAGGGGACATGCCATTAGTATTACACGGCGGTACTGGTATCCCAACTGATATGATTAAGAAAGCAATTTCCCTTGGAGTTGCAAAAATCAATGTAAATACAGAGTGTCAGTTATCTTTTGCAGCAGCAACAAGAGAATATATTGAGGCTGGAAAAGATCAGCAGGGTAAAGGATTTGACCCACGTAAGTTATTAGCTCCTGGTACAGATGCAATCAAAGCAACTGTAAAAGAGAAGATGGAGATTTTCGGTTCTGTTGGAAAAGCAGAGTAGTCCATAAAAAGCGAATAGCAAAGATTGATTGATAAGAATGAGGAATCGTCTGGTAGATAACCGGACGATTCTTCTTTTTTATTGCTTTTGAGAAAAAACAGGCGATAAAAAATAAGAAAAGATATTGACATTTTTCAGAAACTTGTCTATAGTAGTCCTAGACAGGAACACGAAGGAAAGTAGATAAAACGCTATCTGTCCGCAGTACTGTTGTTTTTAAGGAGTATAGAATGGAAAATGTTGAATTACTAATGAATTTTGGTTTGACCCGTCAGGAAGCTACGATTTATATTTTGCTTCTTTTGGAAGGAAATTTAAACGGATATGAAGTATCCAAACGTTCGGGGATTTCCCGGTCGAATGCCTACAATACACTAGCAGGTCTTGTGGAGAAGGGGGCGGCCTATGTGATTGAAGAACAGACGGTCCGCTACATGCCGGTCCCAATTGAGGAACTGTGTGTCAATAAGATTCACAGACTGCAGGAGGCGGCAGATCAATTAAAGAATTGCCTTCCCGTTCGCCGGGAGGACACGGAAGATTATATTACCATCAAGGGGAAGAAGCAGATTGATGATAAACTCCGCAACTTGATTCTCAATACAAAGGAGAGAATTTATTTATCATTATCCAGAGAAAAGATGGAAGGCTTTCGAACACTGATTCAGGAGCTGATTGACCGGCAAATTAAAGTTGTACTGATTACAGATCCACCATTTACAATGGAGGGGGCTGTGGTATACCACGGAGAGCGGAAGACAGAACAGCTTCGTGTCATTGCAGATTCCCGTTATGTTATGACAGGAGCTGTGACAGATGAATATCATGCAACCTGCCTGTATTCGAGTAATAACAATCTGGTGGAGGTCTTTAAAGAAGCCCTCTCCAATGAAATAAAATTAATAAAGATAAAGGAAGGATAAAGAAAATGCCAAAGAAAATACCATTTGTAACAAAAGAGCAGTTAGATCAGATTACCCAGACATATCCAACACCATTTCATATTTATGATGAAGCAGGAATCAGAAAAACAGCGAGAGATCTTTATAAAGCATTTTCCTGGAATAAAGGATTTAAAGAATATTTTGCAGTGAAGGCGACACCAAACCCGACAATTTTAAAAATTTTAAAGGAAGAGGGTTGTGGTACAGACTGCTCTTCTCTGACTGAGCTTATGATGTCAGACCGTTGTGGATTTACAGGATCCGAGATTATGTTCTCTTCCAATGAGACACCTGCAGAAGAGTTTCAACTCGCAAAGAAATTGGGTGCAACGATTAACTTGGATGATATTACCCATATTGACTTTTTGAAGGAAGCAGCTGGAATTCCGGAGAAAATCTGCTGCCGCTTTAACCCAGGCGGAGTGTTCAAACTTGGAACAAGCATTATGGACAATCCAGGGGATGCAAAGTATGGAATGACAAGAACTCAGATTGCAGAAGCATATAAGAGACTGAAAGAATTAGGAGTAAAAGAGTTTGGAATTCACTCTTTCTTAGCCAGCAATACAGTATCCAATGAATACTATCCGGAGCTTGCAAGAATTTTATTCCATCTTGCCGTAGAATTGAAAGAAGAGACCGGTGTTCATATCGGATTTATCAATTTATCCGGTGGAATTGGAATTCCTTACACAGAGGATAAAGAGCCGAATGATATTTTTGTAATCGGTGAGGGAGTAAGAAAAGCCTATGAGGAGATTCTTGTTCCGGCAGGCATGGGAGATGTGAGCATTTTCACAGAGCTGGGACGTTATATGCTGGCTCCGAATGGTCATCTGGTTGTAAAGGCAATTCATGAGAAACACACATACAAAGAGTACATCGGTGTAGATGCGTGCGCAGCCAATCTGATGCGTCCGGCAATGTATGGTTCTTATCATCATATTACTGTTATGGGAAAAGAAGATGCACCGAAAGACCATGTATATGATGTTGTTGGTTCTCTCTGTGAGAACAATGATAAATTTGCCATTGACAGAGAACTTCCGGAGATTTCCATGGGAGATTATCTGGTAATCCACGATGCAGGAGCCCACGGATTTGCAATGGGATATAATTATAATGGAAAATTAAAATCCGCAGAGCTTTTATTAAAAGAAGATGGAAATGTGGAAATGATTCGCCGTGCCGAGACACCGGAAGATTATTTTGCAACAATTGAGGGTTTTAATTTCTAATTAATTTCGGTATAATGGTGGGGAAACAGCCGGTCATCGATAACAGATGCCTGCCTATGCAGGATGGAACAACAATGCAGGAGGAATCGGAATGAAATTTCAGGAGACACCATGTAACGAATTTGTAGAAGTATTAGCGTCCAAGGCACCTGTGCCGGGCGGCGGCGGTGCGTGCGCACTTGTTGGAGCCATTGGTACAGCCCTTGGCAATATGGTAGGAAGCCTTACCGTCGGTAAGAAAAAATATGCCGATGTAGAAGAAGAGATCATCGATTTAAAAGAAAAATGTGAGAAATTGCAACAGGAATTTCTTGGATTAGTAGAAAAGGATGCTCTCGTATTTGAACCTCTTTCAAAAGCCTACTCACTTCCAAAAAATACAGAAGAAGAAAAAGCGAAGAAAGCTCGTGTGATGGAACAGGTTCTGAAAGATGCCTGCTCAGTCCCGATGGAGATTATGGAAAAATGTTGTCAGGCAATCGATTTGATTGAGGTATTTGCCGAGAAAGGTTCTGTGATTGCAATCAGTGATGCCGGTGTTGGTGCTGCATTTTGCAAGGCGGCCTTAGAAGGCGCAAGTTTGAATGTGTATATTAATACAAAATCTATGGCGGACAGAGAGTATGCAGAAGAATTGAATCAGAAAGCAGATGAGATGCTTTCTGTATATCTAAAAAAAGCAGACACGATATTTGACAGCGTAAAGGGAAGACTTCATTAGGAGGACGAGATGGCAAAACAATTATTAGGAAAAGAAGTGACAAAAGCACT
Organism: Lachnospiraceae bacterium; assembly: GCA_030526985.1. Classification (GTDB taxonomy): domain Bacteria; phylum Bacillota; class Clostridia; order Lachnospirales; family Lachnospiraceae; genus SIG292. The sequence continues at coordinate 5,219 of JAUNBT010000012.1, forward strand.
GAATGACAAGATTAAAGATCAGGTCAGTGCACTGCATCAGCGTGGAATAGACCCCACCTTGGCATTTATAAGAGTCGGAGAACGGCAGGATGATATTTCCTACGAAAGAGGTGCCGTGAAACGTTGTGAGACCTTAGGTGTTTCATACAAAAAATATCTTTTGCCCGGAGATTGCACTCAGCAGGAGCTGATGGATACCATTGCTGACGTGAATGAAGACGATAACATACATGGTGTGCTCATGTTCCGTCCTCTGCCGAAGCACTTAGATGAGGAGGCAGTTGTGGCTGCCTTAAGACCGGAGAAAGATGTAGATGGAATTACGGAAGGCTCCATGTTCGGTGTTTTTGCTGGAACAGATGAGGGATTTCCACCTTGTACACCCCAGGCCTGTATGGAGATTCTCGACCACTATGGAATTGACTGTACAGGGAAAAAGGCAGTAGTAGTCGGAAGAAGTCTTGTGGTTGGAAAACCGGCTGCGATGATGCTTCTTAAGAAGAATGCTACAGTCACCGTGTGTCATACGAGGACAAAAGATATGCCTTCCGTTGTAAAGGAAGCAGATATTGTAATCGTGGCAGCCGGTCGTGCTGGAGTAGTAGACGGAAGCTATCTCTCCAGGGGACAGGTTGTAATCGACGTAGGAATTAATGTGAATGAAGAGGGTAAGCTCTGTGGAGACGTAAACTACGATGAAGCAGAAAAGATTGTTGACATGATTACCCCGGTTCCCGGCGGCGTGGGAAGTGTTACGACATCTGTGCTGGTAGGGCATGTTGTGGAAGCGGCTTTGCGGACCTTAGATTAAGGAAGGGACCAAGTTTTTTTTGACTATTATATTCATGGATTCGGTTGAAAGAATGAACTCTATCAGCAAGTTAGATTGATTTGATTTTTGATAGATATATTACCGTCTGGCATTGTAAGGTGTCGGGCGGTTTTTTTATATAATCGGAAAACCCTCCGGGCAGGAGAGTACTGCGGCGAAAAGTAACAGTTCAACCTCCGGCTGGACACCACTACTTTTTACAAATGCAGGGGGACTATATCTTTTGGTGAAGGACAGGCTTTGTATGAGGGGATATATAACATATTTATTCCATCGATTGGGCAATAGGAACACTAGATTTTAAAATTTTCCAATTATGTTGTAAAACTACTCGATTTGTTACTGAAAACGTCTTTTTTAGCATTCGCTTTTCTAAGGGGAGATAAAAATGCTTGCTTTTGCCCACGAAAACTCATAATTGTGGGCAAAAGGGGATAAGAATGCTCTCTATTAGAAAAATTTTAGTTGAAAACCACGAAATTTCATAATTTTGTGGAAAAAACTTCCATATCAGGGGCAAAAATAAGAGGAACAAGTCTATTTGCCCATACGAAATTGTTAATCTTATTTATTGTCGCCAATATGTTTTGCATCAAAATTCTGGAGTTCAGCCGAAGGCTGAACTGGTTACGGCGAAAAGGAATCTTTTCTTATGGAAGTGGTTTCTTTTATATTTATATGATATAATTTTAAAAGCGGACAAGAAAAGTTTATTATTGGGATATCGAAAAATGATGTTGCGTGATGATACTATTACCTAAAATATAGGGGAGGGAAGGCGAATGTCATATAAACCGTTGCCAATTGGAGTTGATGATTTTGAAAAAATAAGGGCAGAAGATTATTATTATGTGGATAAGACATGGTTTATAAAGGAACTGCTTGACAAAAAAGGGGAAGTCAATCTGTTTACACGTCCTCGCCGGTTTGGAAAAACCTTGAATTTAAGTATGCTGAAATACTACTTTGAAAAGCCAATCGATGGGAAAAATCATAAAGAAATATTTGACGGTCTAAGGATTATGGATGCCGGTGTCCAATATACGAAGTCGCATGGAAAGTATCCGGTTATTATGCTGACGTTAAAATCGGCAAAACAGCCAAATTGGGAAGTCGCTTATAGAAAACTGCGTGAAGTGGTTGCACAGGAATTTCAAAGGCATGAACAAATACTGCCATTGATTAAAAATGAGAAACAAAAGAAAAAATATATTTCGCTCAGGGATGAAGAAGCAGATTACAGTGTTTTTTGTACTTCCCTTGTGTTTTTGTCCGAGTGTTTGTGCAAAGCATATCAAGAAAAAGTAGTAATATTGATTGACGAGTACGATGTTCCATTGGAAAATGCATTTTATCACGGATTTTATAATGAAATGGCAGCTTTGATTCGTTCCCTCTTTGAGTCGACATTAAAATCAAATCCATATCTGGAATTTTCAGTAATCACAGGTTGTTTAAGAAGTAGTAAAGAGTCTATTTTTACCGGACTGAATAATCTGAAGATTTCATCGATTCTGGATAAAGAATACAGTGAGCATTTTGGTTTTGTTGAAGAGGAAGTCAGGCAGATTTTGTCCTTTTATGGCAGAGAGAATAAGATGAATGTTGTGAAAGAATGGTATGATGGATATCGGTTTGGCGATACTGGAGTTTATAATCCGTGGAGTGTGATTAGTTTCACAGAAAAATTATATACAGATGAGGATACATTTCCAGTGGCTTTGTGGAGTAATACAAGTTCTAACAGCATTGTAAAAGACTTGATCTATCGGGCTGATAAAAAAGTTCAGGGTGAGATTGAAACACTGGTTCTTGGACAGACAATTGAGAAAAAAGTTCATGAAGATATTACCTATGAGGATATTTATGAGACAGATGAAAATTTGTGGAATTTTTTATTTTTTACAGGGTATTTAAAGCAGACAGGAAAGAAGATGATCGGGGACGATATCTATTTGGAACTTGCCCTGCCGAATCGGGAAGTAAGATCTATTTATCGGAATCAGATTGAAAACTGGTTCCGGGATGAAGTGAAACTTTCAGACCTTAGTAGACTATATGATAGTATGTTGACCGGAAAGACAGAAGTATTTCAAAGAGAACTGATGATCCAGCTTCAGCGGACAATCAGTTATATGGATGGTGGGGAAAGTTTTTATCAGGGATTTCTGTTAGGTCTGTTGGCGAATTTGAAAGAGTATTTTGTAAAATCCAATCGGGAAGCAGGACTTGGAAGATATGATATTTTCATTTACAGTCTGGATGTGTCGATACCACCTGTAATAATAGAATTAAAAATTGCCGAGCGCTATAAGGAATTAGATTATGCCTGTGAGAGGGCTCTATCACAGGTGGAAGAGATGAAATACTATGCTGGTCTGGCAGAGGAAGGTTACACCGAAGTAATCTGTTACGGAATCGGTTTTTTTAAAAAGCAATTACGTATTCATATGGAGAGAAAATCGAAAGAAATCAGATAAAATATTGTATTTACATTTGCATGAAACAGGAATAACATGAAAATATCATGTGTGAATAAGGAGGTCCCTATGAAAGAGAAGTTGATCCGGGAATTTAAGAAAGTATTTGGTGATGGCGGTGAAATCAAAGCATACTTTGCACCGGGACGTGTGAATTTGATTGGAGAACATACAGATTATAATGGTGGTCATGTATTTCCCTGTGCTTTGACGATCGGTACCTATGCAGTTACAAGAAAAAGAAAGGATACAAAGCTTCGCTTTTATTCTGTAAACTTTAAGCATTTGGGCATATTGGACGGCGATATAACAAAATTGGAGTATAACAAAAAAGACGGCTGGCCCTGTTATCCGAAAGGAATCATTTGGACCTTGAAAAACAGAGGCATCGATATCTCAGAAGGCATGGATATTTTATATTATGGCAATATTCCCAATGGTTCCGGACTTTCTTCCTCCGCTTCCATTGAAGTCCTTACTGGGCTATTATTAAGAGACATGTGGAAGCTTGACCTTACGAATCAGGATTTGGCACTAATCGGACAGTATTCCGAGAATCATTATAACGGAGTAAACTGTGGTATTATGGATCAGTTTGCGATTGCTATGGGAAAGAAAAACAAAGCAATCTTTCTGGACACGGCGGATTTAAAGTACGAGTATGCAGACATTGATTTAAAAGACAGTAAGATTGTCATTTTAAATACAAATAAGCGGAGAGGATTGGGAGATTCTAAGTATAACGAAAGACGGACAGAATGTGAGGAGGCACTTTTGGATCTTCAAAAAGTGGTAGAGATTAAGACTTTAGGCGAGCTCAGTGAAGAACAGTTTGAGATTTACAAAAAAGCAATCCAATCTCCAATCTGCAGAAAGCGGGCAAAACATGCCGTATATGAAAATCAGAGAACCATCAAAGCTGTAAAAGCGTTAAAAGAAGGGAACCTGGAAGAATTTGGACAACTCATGATTGCTTCCCACAAGTCGCTCCAATATGATTATGAAGTGACAGGAAAAGAATTGGATACCATTGTGGATGCTGCTTTAAGACAGGAAGGCGTAATCGGTGCCAGGATGACGGGAGCCGGTTTTGGCGGATGTGGAGTGAGCATTGTAAAAGATGATGCAGTGGACCGGTTTGTAAAAAATGTTGGGATAGAATATAAGAAAAAGATAGGCTACCGGGCAGATTTCTATGTGGTAGAAATTGGTGACGGCCCAACTATTTTATAAGAGAACGAGGAAAGGCAGTTTAACAATGGAGGATAGGAAGATGATAGATATCTGGATTCAAAGATTGGTTCAATATGGAATAGAAGCTGGTCTGGTGGATGGAAGAGATGAAATTTATACCGTCAACCGGCTGTTAGAGTTATTTGAATCCGATGATTATGATGAGAGCAGAAAAGAGGCTCAGGAGAAGACCGGATTAGAGGAGAGAGAAGATAATCTTTCTGAACTGCTTTCCCATATGATGGACTATGCATATGAGAAGGGAATTCTGAAGGAAAACAGTATCGGTTACCGGGATTTGTTTGATACAAAGACGATGGGAATGCTGACTCCACCTCCGAGTGTAGTGATGGATCGTTTTTCCAGTTTATATGAAGAAAGTCCGAAAGCGGCAACCGACTGGTATTATAAATTCAGTCAGGATACGAATTATATCCGCAGAGACCGAATTAAGAAAGATGTAAAGTGGGTGACACCGACAGAATATGGTGATCTCGATATTACGATTAATTTATCCAAACCGGAGAAGGATCCGAAGGCAATTGCAGCGGCAAAGAATGCCCAAAGTGGTTATCCAAAATGTCTTCTCTGTAAAGAAAATGAAGGATATGCCGGAAGGCTTAACCATCCTGCGAGACAAAACCATCGGATTATTCCGGTTAAGATTAATGGACAGGATTGGTTTTTCCAGTATTCTCCCTATGTTTATTATAGGGAACACTGCATTGTTTTTAACGGACAGCATACGCCGATGAAGATCGAAAAGGCAACATTTCGGAAGCTGTTGGACTTTGTGGAGAAATTTCCTCACTATTTTGTCGGTTCCAATGCAGATCTTCCGATTGTAGGTGGCTCCATTCTGGCCCACGATCATTTTCAGGGAGGAAATTTTGAATTTGCCATGGCAAAGGCACCGATAGAGGAACACTTTTGGCTGGATGGATTTTCTGATGTGGAAGCCGGAATTGTAAGATGGCCGATGTCTGTCATAAGACTAAGATGCACAAAAACCCAGCCTTTAGTGGAAGCCGGTGATGGAATCCTTAAAAAGTGGCGGGAGTATACAGATGAGGATGCCTTTCTCTATGCATTTACAGATGGGGAACCTCACAATACAATCACACCGATTGCACGAAAGAAAGACGGATTCTTTGAACTCGATTTGGTGTTGAGAAATAATATTACGACAAAGGAACATCCGCTGGGTGTCTATCATCCCCATGCAAAGCTTCATCATATTAAGAAAGAAAATATTGGTTTGATTGAAGTGATGGGTCTTGCCGTTTTGCCGGCGAGATTAAAAGAGGAGATCGAAGCATTAAAGAGGGCAATATTAGAAGGAAAAGATTTGCGTTTGGATGAGCGGACAGCCAAACATGCAGACTGGGTGGAAGAATTTCTGCCTCACTATGAGGAGATTACAGAAGAAAATATTGACCTGATTATAAAAGACGAGGTCGGAAAAGTATTTTCCCAGGTGTTGGAAGATGCGGGAGTTTATAAAAGAACCGCAGAAGGGAAGAAGGCCTTCCTGCGGTTTATTGAAAGCTGCGGTGGAAAATGGCAGCAGATGTAGAGAGTTAAGCATACAGATGATTCGCTTACATAGATAGATGATTAGCTTACATAGGCAGATGGAGTGAGAAATTGAAGCTCCATCTGTTTTTTTAACTGATCTAACCGTGTAGAGATAGCACTGTTGACTTTATAAAGTTTTTCGGAACCCATGTCCAGATAAAGAGAGCGATGATAGTAGTTTTTTTGCTGATTGATACGGAATCCATCATATCCGGCCAGAAAAACTTTATCTGCTCCGGCTTTCTTTAGCAGATTCAGACACATAAGTCCTGCATTGTCAACAATCAGGTGGTCGTCATTTAAATAAGAGCCGTAGTTGATCACGGATTGGATGTCATCATTTTTTTCTGCAATATTTGAGGTAATCAGCAGAGGAATCTTTTTTTCGGCCGTTTCCATGTATTCCCGGATAAAATGATATCGTTTTAAATTGGCACAAAAAATCATGTCAGCGTCAAAATCCATAGGATAAAACTGAATGCTGATGACAAAGGGATTTTGTTCTTTTATAAATTGTAAAAGTGAGTCCTGATGTCGTTTAATTGATTTTCCTGGGGCAGCTAAAAGTACGTTGCGGCCTTTGATTGCTGACCGTAACTGACTGATTACATAATCATCCTGAATTTGGTGCGCCATATAATGGAGATAGGCTTTTTCAATCAGAGATTTATGATACAGGCACTTTTGGCTTTCCGGGAGGGACTGGAGGATTGCATTGATATCCGGAACCCGAAGGGTCTGCTTATTTAAGAGAAAAGAAGCATAGTTTGGATGGCATCCGGCAGCAGAGGCAAGGTAATAGGCTGCATCATAGCCCCATTCATATTTTATCTTTAAAGGACGGATTTGTTCGTCTAATATTTCCAGAATGGGAAGCATGTCATAGCAAAAACCAAAGGTTTCATTGATATAGCGGGTGATCAGTTCGGTACATAAATTACCTGCACCCCGTCCCAGACCAAATACAGAAGAGTCGATGATGAGTCTGCGGCTGGTCTGGATGCTGATTAAGTCCATTGCATTTGCAAAAGAAAGCTGAAGATTATTGTGAGAGTGAAATCCCAATATAATCTCCGGATTTAAATTGTGGTCAATGAGATGAAACATCCGGTGCAAATCTTTTTGATACATGGTGCCTAATGTGTCTACTAAGTAAAATGCATAGGGATCTAATTTATTTACCTGTTTAATTAATGAAAGCAGGTTGGAATCCTCATAGGTGGACGTTCCGACCGGCTGCATAAACACAGCATACCCTTTCTCTTTCAGGGAAGCCCCCAGTAAAAAAGCTTCGTCGATTTCGTGTTCGTGGAAGGTCAGGCGGATTCCGTCGATGGAGGTGTCATCAAAAGGAGAAATTTCATCCGCTGTAATGGCACCATACTGAATCATGGCGACATACATAGAGGATGGATTTTTCTGACAGATTACTTCCCGCAGAGCTTCCACAGAGTCAAACAGGGAGGTGTCTTTGTCGTTGGCACCGCTTTTTAAAAATCCACACTCGATAATATCAATGGAAGCCAGGGAAAGCTGCCGTATTATCGTTCGGATGGGATGAAAACCGAACTGAAATTGATTGATATACCCGCCATCCCGCAGGGTGCAGTCGAGAATCTGAACTCTATTCATGATAATGATTTCCTTTCACATAAGAATTAAAAATACTGTCTGCAATTGTAAAGTCTTCCGGTGTGTTAATGTCAAATGCCTCAATTGGAGATATTTCCAATAGATAAGGTGCATCTCCAATTCGGCGGTGCTTTGAAAGAATCAGGTTTTTTGGATAGAGATACATGCCGCAGGTTTCTGCAAAATAAGCCGGAAGATCCTGTGTCCGTGGTATAAAGGAAGGATGATAATTAATCGGACGGTTATCTTTCCATAAAAATTCCTGTAGTTTTTTTACCGTAAAGACAGAATCATATAAATCGCTGCGGATTGCTGTAATCGCCTTTTGAAATGTTTCCGGCAGGATAAAAGGAGCTGTTGCATGGGCCAGCAGATAGTAGTCGGACGGAACCTCTTTTGCAAAAGAAACAAGCACTTCATTAAAGCTGGTTGTAGAAAGATCCAGATAAGAGGGGCGCTTTAAAAATTTAATTCCTTTTGGAAGATAAAGCTGGATAGATTCGTCGCTGCAATAGACATAGATATCGTCCAGACCAATAACCTTTTTTAAAGTTTTCAAAATATAGTAAATCAAAGGTTTTCCATTGGTAAAAGGTTTAATATTTTTGCCGGGAAGCCTTTCGCTGTTTAGTTTGATTGGGACAAAAGCTGTAATTTTCATGTGTCGTAAGCTCCTTTCGCGCAGGAAGAGGCACTAGAGCCGTTCTTCTTCCATTTCCTTGCGTATTTCACAGTTTAATAAAAATAAAGTATCCTCATTGTAATATTCCTTTCCGGGGGAAAGAAACAGGGGAGATTGTTTAAATAACGGATTTTTTATCGTCCGCAGTGCTTTTAAATGCAGCCGGGCAAGCAGGCATTTTCGCTGAAGAAGAGAAAATGTTCCGGCGTTTAAATCTGCTTTTGTGTGGGGAAGCATTTCTCTGTAGCAGTAGGACGCTATTTTTTTTCGAAGAGAGGGGTCTTTCACATCAATCAGCAGATAATGTTCTTTCTTTTTTGTGAGAAAAGAACCGCTTCGTGGTGTCAGGGAGAGATCCATATAAATGAGTCTGGAAAAACAATCCGGGTCCTCTCTGTAAAATTGAAAACGGTTGTCTGTATGGAGATAGATGGTGACATCTGCCTCTGGGCGAAATCCCGGAAATTGCCGATCTACAATGGCAATTTGATTGACAAACTGTTTCGGTGGGATTGGTTTAAAGCCTCCGTAAATCAAAAACAATGGGTTCATAAGTTCTAAAGAACAGCCAAATAGTGCTACGTCCTCCGGTCCAATCTTTGGAAATAAATGAAGCAAAATGCGGACAGCCATATAATAAGTAAAAATATAATCCGCTTTGTCCTCCATTTCCCGGTCGAATTTTAAAATGCAGTCTCCAAAGTCAGAGAGAGCATCGATGGCAGTGGAACCGATGGTCATAATTCGGTCATAATCATTTTCCTGCAAAAAAGGCAGAAGCTCCGATGGAAAAGACTTTGGAAGTACCTCACAGTCAGGCCAATTCAAAGAATAGGCACCGGAATAATCTCGTGGATGAGGTTTTACGATAATGCGGTGTCCTTTGGCAAATAAATCAAGGAGGGCACCATTTAAATACATATGATGATAAACGTTTGGTTTCTTTAAATATTTGGCAAACCGGGTCAGGAATAAAAAGGTTTTTTCGCCAGAGGAAAGAAGATCTCCGTTTAATCCGTACATGGTAAAAATCTTCTTTTTCTGTTCTTTGTCTAAAGATGCAAACAGGGAAATGGTATCAAAATCAACTGCTTTTGGATCAGAAAATCCGGGGAGCTGGGCATTCATGTTTGCATATTTTTTTATGACCAGATCATTTTCACCAAAACCATGTAAAGTGGTGACAATGCTGTAGGTTTCATACTGAAGCTGTTTATGAAGTTCAAGTTGGCTCTGGCTTCTGGATAAGAGGCCATTTCCATCTTCAAAATAGTAATAGGGATACTTTTTATAAAGCCAGTAAAGACCTAAAAGCCGGTGGTCAATCGCGGTGTATTTATTTTCATAGTCATCAAGACAAATCTGGTGTTCCTCCAGCCATCTTTCTACCTGTGCGGAGGAAGATTCTAAAAAATGCCAGATAGTTTCCTTAGAGCAGCCTTCTTCCAGTGTGTATTCATTAAAAAATTCTCCTCCGGTAAATGCCATAATTGTGACCTGAGTAAAAATTCCGGAATCTTTCAGCTGGCGTTCCAGCTCTGCCATACCACTTTTGGAAAAAATGTTGTCAGATACTACCAGATGACAGCGGACACCTGGTTGAAAAATCATAGCGTGAAGGCTGAAACACAAAATATGATATAACGAGGCGGCGTAATATAAATTCATGAAGTATAACTTCCTTTCTGATAAATCTTTAAAATGAAGGATTTCGTCTGTTTGTAGCATTTGCGTAAGATGGGAATTTTTCTGCTCCGTGCCCTTAGGCGGTCTTTTACTGTCTTTTTATTTGGATGAAGAGTAAAATCCAGTAAGGAAAGAACAGAAGAATCTGCGCTTGGATGGGATTCCCATTCATTTTTTTCAAGTATTTTTTCAAGCTCGGCTGGAAACTCGGTTAAAAAATCCAATATGCCGATTCGCAAAGAAGCAAGGTAAGCTAGCTGAAAATCATCTTCCGGTGTTTTGGAAAGAATAGGGCGTTCCATATCCATGGAAGTTACCACAAATTCTTTTCGGGCGAGCAAAAGTGCAGCCTGGTATACATCTTTTTTTAAGCGACTTTTGCTATCAGCAGCTACATAAGAAAAGCAGCGTTTAGGATGCTCCCTTTGTACTTTTTTTTCAAGAGGCAGGAGTGTAAATACAGGACCGGAGGAAAAGGAAAGAAAGTTTTCCTGTTTCTTTTGGGAAACTGGTTTCCACAGTACAAGCCCGGATAAAAGACCGGAAGCTTTTTCGGGAAAGATCAAATCTCGTTCTCTTATATTTGTCTCTGCCTCCACAAAAAGCAGTGTAGAATCAAATGCAGGAAACAGAGTGGAAAAACACTCATAAATTACATATCCCTCTCCAGTAAAAAAAAGCGTTTGGACACCGGCAGCGACTGCTTTTTCGTAAAGCCAGCAGCAAAAATCATAACAAAAAAGAGAATACCGGCCAAATCCCTGTTCATAGGGAAGACTTTGTGTGGTAATCCCATTATAAAGTGTGGTATTGGCATAAAAGGTGCCGTAGGAGAAAAACAGGGCATGTGTCTGGTCTGCCTTCTTTTGTGCCCGCCGGGGATTTGTCATAGGATGTACATATTTCACTGAGTCTAATCCGTGAAGCTTGGCATAGAGAACGGTTTTCCGGGATAAGAATCCTATTTTTTTCTCTTTTCCATAGGTTAGATGGAGCTGTTCATAAAAGCTGTAGTCTAAATTTGTCAGACCAAAATCCTCCGGTGTCACGATTTCCGTGAGATAAAAAAGTCCATGTTTTTGAAACAGCCGGTAAAATAAGAAACGTTCCTTTGGCGTTAGTTCTTCTTCGTAACCAATCAATGTAATTTTATTTGTATATAAAATATCTAAAAAAGCCTTTCCGAATGGGTTTAGCCGATAAACTTTCTTTTCATTAGAGACTGTAAAAGGGAAAAAAATCAAATTCCTGACAGAGACGAATACAATGTCATTTCCCAGTAAAGTCCGGCTCATATTCAAAAGAGAGAAGTTTCCGTAGCTTTGTTCGGAGAGGGTTTCGGGGTGATGTGAATCCATGTTTATGCTCCTTTTTTGTAAGGAAAATCTCAAATAGGTTGATTTTCCACTTCAATGTTTGCTATTATAACAGAGAATGTTAATGCCCTTGTTTTAAAAATGTTAAATTTATGTAAGGCAGGAAAAAGAGATGAAATTATTATTATGTGCAGTCAATGCAAAATATATTCATTCGAATTTAGCGGTCTATAGCTTAAAAGCGTACAGCGAAGCGGTAGAAAAGCAAAACGGATGGGACGTGAAAATAAAAGAATATACGATTAATCACAGACAGGAAGATATTTTATCAGATTTATATAAGGAAAAACCGGATGTAGTGGTATTTTCCTGTTATATCTGGAATATATCCATGATTTATTCTGTCTGCCAGGATCTTTACCGGGTACTTCCAAAGACCCGGATATGGTTAGGAGGTCCGGAGGTTTCCTATGACAGTGAAAAGGTGTTGAAAAATCATCCGGAGATTGACTTGATTATGGAAGGAGAAGGCGAGAAAACCTTTTCCAGACTTTTAGAGACGAATTCTTTTCATGAGGTGAAAAAGAGTGAAAAGCAGGAAGTCGTGATGGGACAAATAGCGGGAATTACTTATCGGGACGAGGAGGGTAAGATTGTTAGAAATTTGCCGGGACCTCTTCTTTCTATGGATGAGATTCCCTTTGTCTATCAGGATATGGAATTATTTGAGCATAAGATTATTTATTATGAAACCAGCCGGGGATGCCCGTTCTCCTGTAGTTATTGTCTCTCCTCCATTGATAAGTCTGTGCGGTTTCGTTCCTTTTCTCTTGTGGAAAAAGAGCTTGCCTTTTTTTTAGAAAATCGGGTGCCCCAGGTCAAGTTTGTAGACCGGACTTTTAACTGTAACCGGGAGCATGCAAGACAGATTTGGAACTATATTTTGGAACGGGATAACGGTGTGACTAATTTTCATTTTGAAATTGCAGCGGATTTGTTAGAGGAAGAAGATTTACAGATGATGGCCAGAATGCGGCCAGGCCTGATTCAGTTAGAGATTGGAGTCCAGTCCACCTACGGACCTACAATTTTAGAAATTCGCCGCAAAATGGATCTTGAAAAGTTAGCAGACCGGGTAGCAAGGGTGAAAAAACAGAAAAATATCCATCAACATCTGGACTTGATTGCGGGACTGCCCTATGAAGATTTAGATACTTTTCGCCAATCATTTTTAGATGTCTATGCAATGGAACCGGATCAACTGCAGCTTGGATTTTTGAAGGTACTAAAGGGTTCTTACATGGAGGAACGGGTAAAAGATTACGAATTATTATATAAAAAAGAAGCCCCCTATGAGGTGTTGGCGACAAAATGGATGTCCTATGATGATATTTTATTGCTAAAAGGTGTGGAGGAGATGGTAGAGGTTTACTATAACAGCGGACAATTTCGCTTTAGTCTTGCCTATCTTATGCATTTTGTGGACAATGCTTTTGTGTTTTATGAGAAGCTGGCGGCATACTATGAAAAGTATGGTCTGTTTAAAGTGAAGCATAACAGAAGCAGCCGGTATGAGATATTAATCTGGTTTGCCGGGGAAGAAGAGCTGGGGGAGGAGTCTGTACTTTTAGAGCTTTTAACTTACGATCTTTATCTTCGGGAGAATATGAAGTCCCGGCCGGAATGGGCAAAAGATCTCAGTCTATGGAAAGGAAAATATAATGAATTTTTCCGGCAGATCGGGCAGCAGTATTTAGGTGAGGAAGAGTATGATTCCAGAAAGGCAGCAAGACAAAATCATATCGAATATACTTCATTTGATATAGAGGAAACAGCAAAAACGGGGAAAGTATGTCCGAAAGAATGTCATCTGCTCTTTGATTATCAGCACAGAAATCCTCTCACTATGGATGCGAGAGTAGTTGAAATTAATCTAAAACTTATAAAAAATAAATAAAAGAGGCTATTTTCTGGAATTTTTACTTGATTGCAAGGACAAAATAACATACAATAAACGATAAGGCACGTAGAAAAGCAGGAAATCCTGTGGCTGATTTTAAGAAGGAAGGTGGAAGAATGATTAACTTTAACAATTCCAAGACAAAGAGAAGAATATCTGCAATTATTATCGGAATTATTATTTTAGCAATGGTAATAACCACGATTATTCCGGCATTTATGTAGCGCTGTTTTGCAGGCAGATAAAAGAATGATGTGCCTGTATAAGAGAAAAGACGGATGAGACAGTGATTTCAGAAAGGAAACAGCATACATATGAAACAAAAACGCACGATTATTATTGTAATCATCGTTTTGATCTTGTTGCTGATAGGGACATGCGGATGGTATGTTTATACGGTGACAGAGCAGGATGGTTATTATACAGGCGTCCATGTGGAAAGTGTGGATTTAAGCGGCCTGACAAAGGACGAAGCAAAAGAGAAATTTGAACAATACTGGAACAGTCTTCTGGCGACGGAAGTGGAGATAAAGATTGGGGAAGATACCGAGTCGATGACGATGGAGGAGTTAGGACTTACGCTTTCGAATACCGATGTATTGGAGGAAGCATATGAGTTAGGACGTACCGGAGGCATTTTCACACGGTTTTTCCAAATTAAAAAGATGGAGAAAGAACCGCAGGAAGTCAAGCTTTCTGTGACATTGAATGCGAAGACGGAGGAGGAGAATCTTACCGAGAGGACCCAATCCTATGAGCACAAGAAGAAAAATGCGAAGATAAAAAGGAAAAAAGGCGAGTTTGTCATTACAGACGAGATTTACGGGCTGGCAATCAATTATGAGGAGAGTCTGCAGCAATTAGCGGATAAGGTGTCCTCCGATTGGAATGACAGAGAACCATTTTCTTTTGATATGACAATAGAAGTGGATAATCCGAAGTACACAGCGGAGGATATGAAGCAGATTACCGATAAGCTTGGAAGTTATTCAACAGACTACGGTTCTTCTGCCTCGGGAAGAAAGGCCAATGTGGCCCAGGGAGCTGATTATATCAACGGGACTGTGGTTTATCCGGGAAAGACATTTTCAGTCTATGAAACGGTGGCACCGTTTACCTCTGAGCGAGGCTATGCTTTAGCCGGATCCTATGAGAATGGAAAAACAGTACAGAGTATGGGCGGCGGTATCTGTCAGGTCTCTACGACACTTTACAATGCCGTAATCCGGGCAGAACTTCAGGTCGACGAGCGTTCCCCTCATTCTATGACGGTAAGTTATGTACCGAGAGCTGCAGATGCGGCAATTGCAGGAACTTATAAGGATCTTAAGTTTACCAATGATACGGACACTCCGATTTATATTGAAGGGAAGACGGATGGTTCTACTATCACTTTTACAATCTGGGGAAAAGAGACCCGGCCGGAGAACCGGGAGATTGAGATTTATTCTGAGACAACATCGACCTCACCGCCGAGTGAAAAAAAGGTGAAAGATAAGACTTTGGAAGAAGGAAAGACGAAAATTTTAGAACAGGGCCGTACCGGTTATACCGCCAAGCTTTGGAAGATTATAAAAATCGATGGGGAACAGACGGATAAGATTCTTTTGAATACAAGCAGTTATTCTAGTACCACGACAAAGATTGCGGTAGGAACAAAGAAGAAGGAAGAAGAGAAAAAAGAAGAGAAACAAGACCAAAAAGAAGAAGAAAAAGAGACAGAAGAAACTGCCCAGGAAGACGAGGAATAGCCTTTTGTTTGGCAATATAGATCAGGAAGGTGAGATATTGAAGATTGGAAAAGTACCAGAGAACGTGTTAAAGCGCTCTGTATTAAAACAAATTAAATATGATCGGAAGGAAGTTCTCTTAGGACCAGGAGTTGGGGAAGACTGCGCTGCAGTGGAGCTTGCCGATGACGAAATCTTTGTCCTTTCCACCGACCCGATTACAGGTACTGTGCAGGAGATTGGAAGATTAGCAGTTCATGTTACTGCGAACGATTTAGCTTCTGCCGGTGCAGACCCAATTGGACTTTTACTCACTGTTCTTTTACCACCGGAGGCGGAAGAACCTATGCTTCGTGAACTTATGAAGGATATTATGGAGGAATGTGCCAGACTTGAGATTACAGTAATGGGCGGTCATACAGAGGTGACGGCTGCCGTCTGTCAGCCTCTCGTATCGGTGACTGGAGTCGGCAAGGTAAAAAAAGGGAAACTTCTTTCTACCGGAGGAATCCGGCCAGGCCAGGAGATTATTATGACGAAGTATGCAGGGTTAGAAGGAACGGCGATAATCGCAGCAGAGAAAGAGAAAGAACTTTTGACCCGCTATCCGGCTTCCTTTATTGAAGAGGCGAAAGAGATGGTTTCCATGATATCTGTTGTGGAAGACGCAAAGATTGCACGAGAATATGCGGTGACAGCCATGCATGATGTGACAGAGGGCGGAATCTTTGGAGCACTCTGGGAGGTCGCAGTCGCGTCCAAGGTGGGACTGGAGATCGAACTTCAGAAAATCCCACTGAGACAGCAGACTGTGGAGATATGTGAATTTTTCGATTTAAACCCATATATGCTGATTTCAAGCGGAAGTATGCTGATTGCAGCAGACCGTGGAAGCGATGTAGTAGATGCACTGAAAAAGCAGGGAATCCATGCAGCCGTCATTGGAAGAGCAACGGATGGTAATGATAAAGTGGTATACTACGGGGATGAGAAGCGATATCTGGAACCGCCGAAATGTGATGAGTTATATAAAATCTATGAATCATAAGATGAGGGTATCCTCAAAGAATAGAAGAATAAGTGAGGTATATAATGATGCGTGAAGAAATTCTCAGATTAATTGAAAAAAACAGCCGGATTGATCTTGGAGAACTGGCAGCTCTTCTTGGATCCGATGAAACTTTGATCGCCAATGAAATTGCCAAGATGGAAAAGGAAGGTGTGATTTGTGGTTATCACACTCTAATTAATTGGGACAAAACGACAGATGAAAAAGTAAGTGCCTTAATCGAGGTAAAAGTGGCACCTCAGAGAGGACAGGGATTCGAAAAATTTGCCGAGAGAATTTATAATTATCCGGAGGTAAAGGCATTATATCTTATGTCTGGGGATTATGATTTTTCAGTAAGTCTGGATGGGAAGACAATGAAAGAAGTATCTATGTTTGTCTCAGAGAAGCTTTCCACTATTGATGGCGTACTTTCCACTGCGACCCATTTTGTATTAAAGAAATATAAGGATCATGGTACTGCCCTGATCTCAAAACCAAAGAGTGAAAGGATGATTATTACACCGTGAGAAATCCATTATCAGATAAAGTAGTACAGATTCAGCCTTCGGGCATTCGTAAATTTTTTGATGTAGTAAGTGAGATGCCGGATGCAATTTCCCTTGGTGTGGGCGAGCCGGACTTTGACACCCCATGGTACATAAGAGAGGAAGGTATCTATTCCTTAGAACAGGGTCGTACCTTCTATACATCCAATGCCGGATTAAAAGAATTAAAAGATGAGATAGCAAAATATTTAAAACGCCGCCAGGGACTTTCCTATGACCCGGATCATGAGATTATGGTAACGGTAGGCGGCAGTGAGGGAATTGATGTAGGACTTAGAGCAATTTTAAATCCGGGAGATGAGGTCATTTTACCGGAACCCTGTTATGTGTCCTATCTTCCCTGCATCACTTTAGCCGATGGTGTCCCAGTGAGGGTTCCACTAAAGGAGAAGAACCAGTTTAAACTGACACCGGAAGAGCTTTTAGGAGCAATTACTGACAAGACAAAAGCGGTTATTTTAGCATTTCCCAACAATCCCACCGGTGCGGTTATGACAAAAGAGGAGTTAGCTCCCCTTGTGGATATTATCATTGAAAAGGATCTTTTAGTCATCACTGATGAGATTTATGCAGAATTGACTTATGATGTGAAGCATTGCAGCATTGCCAGTTTTCCAGGTATGAAGGAGAGAACGATTTTTATTAACGGTTTTTCCAAGGCCTATGCGATGACTGGATGGAGACTTGGCTATGCCTGTGCACCAGCATTAATTATGGAGCAGATGATTAAGATTCATCAGTTTGCAATCATGTGTGCACCGACTACAAGCCAGTATGCCGCTGTGGCAGCACTCCGTCACTGTGACGATGAAGTGGATAAAATGCGGGAATCCTATAACCAGAGAAGAAGATTTGTGATGAAATCCTTTGAAGATATGGGACTGAAATGTTTTGAGCCTTATGGTGCCTTTTATGCATTTCCCTCGATTGAAGAATTTGGTATGAGTTCAGAGGACTTTGCGAACCGCTTCCTTCAGGAAGAAAAAGTTGCTGTCGTTCCAGGTACTGCTTTCGGAGAATGTGGAGAAGGATTCCTTCGAATATCCTATGCTTATTCAATTGAAGAATTAAAGGAGGCACTGGGACGGTTAGCCAATTTTGTAGAACGTCTCAGAGCAGAAAGGAAGTAATTTTGTTAAATATTGTACTGCATGAGCCGGAAATGCCGGCGAACACAGGGAATATTGGAAGAACCTGTGTAGCGGCCGGCTGCGTATTGCACCTGATCGAACCACTGGGTTTCCGTCTCAATGAAAAGATGATAAAAAGAGCAGGTCTTGATTACTGGGATAAATTAGACGTAAGAACTTACATGAATTATGAAGATTTCTTAAGTAAAAATCCGGGAGCAAAGATCTATATGGCTACCACGAAGTCAAAACAGACTTATACTGATGTGAGTTACGAGGACGGTTGTTATATTATGTTTGGTAAAGAAAGTGCTGGTATACCGGAAGAAATTCTCCTTGAGAATAAGGAAAATTGTATCCGTATCCCCATGCTTCCCGATATCCGTTCCTTGAATCTTTCTAATTCCGTATCGATTGTCGTTTACGAGGCACTGCGCCAATTAGACTTCTCCCACATGCAGTTAGAAGGTCAGCTGCACCATTATGAGTGGTAAGTGATGGGAAAGACAAAACTGATTGAAATCAAAGAGAGAGTGAAGACCTCTTATTTGAATTTTTATACTTTAATATATGAGAATCGTCTGGGCCATAGAAAAGAATATGAGATGGTCAGTAAGCAGCAGATTACAAAAAAAGAAGAGCTTGCAGGCCGGACAAACGGTGTCTCAATGGTAGTTTATTATAAGAATAAGCTTTTATTCTTAAAAGAGTTTCGCATGGCGGTAAATCAGTATATCTATAATCTTCCGGCAGGAACTTTGGAGGATGGAGAAGAGATTGAGGATTGTGTCAGACGGGAACTCTTTGAGGAGACTGGACTTTTGGTAAAGAAAATGATTGATGTCCTTCCGGCGGCTTACGGCGCAATTGACGTTAGTAATGCCAAAGCGGCACTGGTGTTTTTGGAAGCAGAAGGAGAAATCTCCACAGAACATCTGACGGAAGATGAGGAGTTGATTCCTGAAACATTTACTAGAAATGAATTAAAAAAAATGCTGCAGTCTGAGTCTTTCAGCGGAAGAGCCCAGATGGCAGCATGGTATTTTATCCATTCCCGGATAGAAGGCTGATTGGTAGCCTTATCCGGGATTTTTTAATTCTTAGAAATCTTAATTTCTTTCATCAATTTTCCTTAAACTGTACAATCGTAACTCCTGCCTCTCCTTCGCCAAAGACACCGGGACGATAGGATTTGACATGTTTTTGTCTCTTAAGATAGGTCTGGATGCCTTTTCTCAGTGCACCGGTACCCTTGCCATGGATGACAGTCACCTGATTCAAGCCGGCAAGATAGGCATCGTCTAAGTATTTATCCAATTCTGCCGTAGCTTCATCCACTGTTTTCCCAAGCAGATTAATCTCCGGTGCAATTAAAGCAGATTTTTTCATGCCTTTTGCACCGCCGACAGACCGCTTTGGTTTTTCTGGTTCCGGCTTTGGTTTGTCTAAGATTTCCAAATCTTTAATATTAACCTGGGATTGAAGAAGCCCCATCTGCACAATCAAATCACCCTTATTATTTGGAAGGGTCTTAACGGTTCCTTCCAGGGAGAAGGTATGGACAAAAACAGGATCTCCCACATGGAAATCTTCCGGCCGATGGCTGCCTTTTTTGCCGGAACCCCGGTAGGAGAGGGAACTTTCCAAATCTCGCATCTGTTTGCCTAAACGACTGCGTTCGTATTCCATTTTCTTATTCGTATTCTTTCCGGTCTGTTTCTCCCATCCATGGAATTTGCGGATGGAATCGTCGGCTAACTCTTTGGCATTTTGGACAATCTCATGAGCTTCTTCTCTTGCAGCTCGAAGCATGGCTTCTCTCTTTTGTCGGATGTCATCTTTTTTCTGTTTTAGACTGTCGGATAAATCTTTTGCCTCCCGTTTCATGGATTCAATGACTTCCCGTTCCTTTTCAATCTCCAATTTGGTCTTTTCCAATTCGGCGAGGAGAGACTCAAAATCCTGAACATTTTCGTCAATTTGGTCTTTTGCCCGTTCGATAATCGGTCCCGGAAGTCCCAACTTCTGGGAAATCGCAAAAGCATTACTCTTTCCCGGAATACCAATCAAAAGTTTATAAGTAGGAGTCAGGGTGTTGACATCGAATTCGCAGCAGGCATTTTCCACACCTTCCTCGGACAGGGCAAACCCTTTTAATTCACTGTAATGCGTTGTTGCCATAGTTGGAACCTGGTGTTCGTGGAGCCAGGAGAGGATGGAAATGGCAAGTGCTGCGCCTTCCTGTGGATCTGTTCCACCACAAAGTTCATCGAAAAGAACAAGAGAGCGGTAATTTGCCTGATCCAAAATTCGGACAATGTTTGTCATATGAGAGGAAAAGGTACTAAGACTCTGTTCAATACTCTGCTCATCTCCAATATCCGCAAATACTTCCTCAAATACAGAAAGACGGGAGCCTTCAAAAGCC
>JAUNBT010000012.1:25532-33124 GCA_030526985.1 Lachnospiraceae bacterium
GAATATGAAGTCCGGCCTGTCCCATCAGAGTAAACAGGCCGACCGTTTTCAGGGAAACTGTTTTACCACCGGTATTCGGTCCGGTGATAATCAACATATTGTAATCTTCCCCCATTTTAAAATAAATAGGGACAACGGATTTTGGGTCCAACAGTGGATGCCGTCCCTGTTTGATTTCAATAATCCCGTCCTCATTAAAAAGGGGTTCAGATCCATCGTAGGACTTGGCAAATTTTCCTCTGGCAAAAATAAAATCCAGCTGGGTCAAAAGCTGATAATTATCAAGCAGAGTTTCCTGTTCAAAACCGACCTGTTCACTTAAAAGAGAAAGAATCCGGTCAATCTCAGCAAGTTCAGCAATCTCCAATTCTTTTAACTGATTGTTCATCTGTACCACAGCCATCGGTTCAATAAAAAGGGTGGAACCGGTAGCAGACTGGTCGTGAATCATACCGGGAAAACTTCCCCTGTATTCCTGTTTTACCGGAATACAATAGCGTCCATTTCGCATGGTAATAATGCTGTCCTGCAATAAGCTCTTGTTAGACTGGGAATTGACAATGGAAGCTAATTTCGAGTGAATGGATTGGTTGGTCAGTTTCTTGTTGCGGCGGATGTCCTTTAATTTTGCAGATGCGTCGTCATTGATTTCATCCTCCGAAGCGATGCATCTGCGAATCTCAAACAAAAGAGAGTGAGAAGGACAAAGACTGTCAAAAAGTGGCTGAACTGAGTCAGAAAGCAACGTCTCTTCCTCTGTTGAACCATATTCTAATACCTGTTCCGTGAGAGCCAAAAGGCTTGCAATCTGTAAAAGCTCTCCTGCATTTAAAGAAGAGCCAATCTCTAAAAGCTTCAAAGAAGGGCGGATATCAATCAATCCTGAAAAGGACAGATTTCCATGTTTATAAATCCGGCTAAGAGCATCCCTTGTCTGGGCCTGCCATTCCCGAATCTCCACTAAGTCAGTGGACGGTTTTAAGTTTCTGCACATTTCCTTTGCCTGTGCAGAGGAGGCAAAAGGTGTCAGCCGGTCCATAATCTTTTCGTATTCTAAAATATGCAAAACTCTATCGTTCATAAATACCTCCGTCTATAGTTTAAGCGAAATCCTTGCATAGGTGAAACTTGCCTTGGAAAAGAGCGTTCCGTCTTCTCCACTGATTTCTGTTTCCACAAATACAACCCGCTTTCCATCTTTTATTACATTTGCCTTTACATAAAGGGCAGAAACATCGACAATCGGCCGCATAAAGTTGATTGTGCCGGAAATTGTCGTTGCGTGTTCGTCATCATGAAGAGGAGATGCGGCAATTCCCCCTAAGGTGTCAGCAATGACAAACAAAAATCCGCCATGAATTGTCTTTAACGGATTTAAAAATTCTTCTTTCACTGGAAGAACGCCATTACAGTAACCGGGACCTGCCGCAGTTACTTCAAGACCAATCAGATCAGAGTAAGTTCCTTTTAAACGCTCTTTTACAAGTGCCAGCCTTTCCTCCGGTGTAAAATCTTTTGGAGTATTATCTATATTGTTCATCTGAGTATTTTCCTTTCCTATTTAAATATTGAGTAAGACAAATCTTATTCTATCACAAATTTAAAAAAAATACAGTGAAAATTCCGGTTGTTTCTCCAGAAGAAGTAGAGTATAATCAAAGAGTTAATATTTTTTTATAAAAAAGGGGACTGCTCAAAGGGCAGAAACCCCACATTGCGGTCATTTGACCAGCTTGAAAGGGGAATAAAATGCGTTATATTGAAGAACTTCGGGAAGGAATGACAGTATCCGATATTTATCTTTGCAAAAATAAAGTAGTTGCAAAGACAAAGATGGGAAAGACTTATTACTCCTTGCTTTTACAGGATAAAACAGGTACACTGGATGCAAAAATCTGGGAACTTACCAACGGGATTGAGAACTTTGAACAGATGGATTATGTCAAAGTGGACGGTCAGGTAACCAGTTTTCAGGGCAGTCTCCAGCTAAACGTCAAAAGGCTCAGAAAAGCTTCCGAGGGCCAGTACGAGCCGGCCGACTATATCCCATGTACCGATAAAGATATCGATGAGATGTTTAAAGAAGTAATAAAAATGATCAATAGCATCGGGAACAGCTATTTAAAGCAAATGTTGATCGACATTTTCGGAGACAAAGAATTTGCGGCAAGATTTAAGGTGCATTCCGCAGCCAAGCGAGTTCATCATGGCTTTATGGGAGGTCTGTTAGAGCACACATTAGCTGTCACAAAGCTCTGTGATTTTTACTGCACCCAGTATCCTGTCTTAAATCGTGATTTGTTGATCACCTGTGCCTTGTGCCACGATATCGGGAAAATCTATGAACTTTCCACTTTCCCGGAAAATGACTATACCGACGAAGGTCAGTTAGTCGGACACATTGTCATGGGAACCATCATGTTAGATGAAAAGATGAAAAAAATCCCAGGATTTCCGGTAAAACTTTCAAACGAAGTCAAACACTGTATCCTTGCCCATCACGGCGAGTTAGAATTTGGCTCTCCGAAGAAACCAAGCCTGATCGAAGCCGTTGCCCTTACCCACGCGGATAATACAGATGCGAAGATTCAGTCCTTCAAAGAAGCACTGCTGGAAAATAAAGAGAATCAAGAATGGTTAGGATATAACCGTTTATTTGAAAATAACATCCGTGCCACGAGTAAAACAGAAGGCAAATAAAAAAGACCAGAGAAGAGGGGGATGAAGACCATGTCAGTGGATAAAGTGAAAGAATATTTGAAGCAGTTTGGACTCTCAGATCGTGTCATGGAGTTTGACCAGTCCAGTGCCACCGTAGATCTTGCCGCTGAGGCAGTGGGGGTAGAACCGGACAGAATCGCAAAAACTCTTTCCTTTCAAGATGGAGAAGGTTGTCTGTTGATTGTTGCTGCCGGAAAACACCGTATTGATAATCCAAAATTTAAAAAACAATTTTCCAAAAAGGCGAAAATGCTTTCTGCCGATGATGCCCTCCGTTTGACAGGTCATGCAGTAGGCGGTGTGTGTCCGTTTGCTCTTCCAGAAGGAGTAAAAGTTTACCTGGATGAATCCTTAAAAGTCTACGAGACAATCTATCCTGCCGCCGGAAGCGACAGCAGTGCCGTGCGTCTTACCCCAGAGGAACTGTTTGAAAGTGCCGGGGCAATTGGCTGGATTGATGTATGCAAACTGTAAACACTGTAACATTTAGAGGAAAGTGATGATGGATATTAAAAAAAATGATGAATATACCGTTCTCATTGAGGACATTGGATCAGATGGTGCCGGGATTGGAAAAATCGGCACCTTTCCTCTCTTTATCAAAGATACAGTCATAGGCGATAAAGTGAGGACAAAAGTAATAAAATTAAAGAAAAATTATGGCTACGGACGTCTGATGGAAGTCCTCGCCCCCTCCCCTCACCGTGTTCCACCCCGCTGCGAGGTTGCCCGTCAATGCGGTGGCTGTACATTTCAGCATTTATCCTATGAAAAACAGCTGGAATATAAGCAGAACAAGGTAAAAAATTGTCTGGAACGAATCGGTGGTCTAAAAGGAATTGCCGAGAAGATGGAGCCGATTATCGGAATGGAGAATCCATACCATTATCGTAACAAAGCCCAGTTCCCTGTAGGCAGAAATAAGGAGGGTAAGATTATAACCGGTTTCTATGCAGGCCGCACCCATTCCATCATAGAAAATGATCACTGCTGCATCCAGGCAAAAGAAAATGATGCAATATTAAAAATCTTAAAATCTTACATGGAACAATATAATATTGCCCCCTATGACGAATCCAGCCATACCGGTCTAGTCCGCCATTTCCTGACAAGAGTAGGGTACGACACCGGACAGATTATGGTCTGTCTCGTGTTAAATGGATCTCCATCGAAGCTTCCTAAAAAAGAAGCACTTATACAGGAATTGACGCAGATCAAAGGTATGACCAGTATCGTTGCCAATGAAAATAAAGAAAAAACCAACAAAATTCTTGGAATCAGGACAACAACCCTGTGGGGAAAGGATTATATCGAAGACAAAATCGGTGATGTAAAATATCAGATTGGCCCCCTGTCTTTTTACCAGGTCAACCCAATCCAGACCCGTGTATTATATGGAAAAGCCCTCGAGTTTGCTGCACTTACCGGAACGGAAACGGTCTGGGATCTTTACTGCGGAATCGGAACGATTTCCCTGTTCCTTGCAAAGAAAGCTCGTCAGGTCTACGGTGTGGAAATCATCCCCGAAGCCATCGATGATGCCCGCCGAAACGCCCAGATTAATGGAATTCAAAATGTCGAATTCTTCGTCGGAAAAGCAGAGGAAGTTCTCCCGGCCAAATACGAGGAAAGTGGTGGGGCAATGCATGCCGATGTCATCGTTGTTGACCCTCCACGGAAGGGCTGTGAAGAAAGTCTCCTAAAAACCATCGTTGACATGCAGCCGAAAAAAGTAGTCTACGTAAGCTGCGACCCAGCAACTCTGGCAAGAGACCTAAAATATCTGACAGGCTGCGGCTACGAGGTCAGGAGAGTGCAGCCGGTGGATATGTTTGGGTTTAGTTTTCATGTGGAGACTGTGGTGGGACTACAACGGAAAGATATCTAAAAATCCTTGAATTTACGCAGTTTGTTGAGTTTTTCAGTTTCAATAAAATCGGTGAAAATCACAAAGAAAAAGAGCTTGTGAAGAAGGTCACCGTAATTGTGGCATTAGACCTCGGTACGGGGAACACAAAAAATCCTGGGTATGAAAGTGAATAGAGAGCTATCAGATATTGATAGATGATAGGGATACTTAGAAATGAGTGTCCCTATTTTTTATATAGGGCATTCCGATAATGGAGTGTCCTTTTTCATACAAAAAATTCTTAGGAGGAAACGAAAAATGACAAACACAGCGTTAAGTGCAAAAGGCGAAAAGAAAACTCGCAAAATTATCTTTAAGAACAAAGAACATGAAAAATTCTATTTGGAATATCTGCCAAAGTGCAGATATCAGGATGTGTATCACAAGGCATTGGTATATTGTCTCGGAATTAGTGAAGATACAAGAAGAAATGTAAACAGAATTTATGATTTCAAGACAGGATGTGTTCAGACAGAATCTTTGGACGAAGGATGGCAGACAAGTGGCAGTATGAAAATTGTGCGTATGGCTTTCAATCTCTATTGTAATGGAACACCTAGTGTAGATGATAGAGAGGATGCAGAAGAACAGTTGCTGGAGTGCAGACGATATACAGTAGAGGATTTATTCTGCTGTGGATATGCAAGATACTTCTGGGAAGCAGTTAAAATCAGATATCCGGAGTATTGCTACTATGTGGATTGGGAGGATATGTATGCTAAAAATTAGGCTTCAAGGAACAACAAATGATATAAAATGGTTCAGAAAAATTCTGGAGAGAGATAAAAGAATCAATGTATTACAAGTTTCCGAGCCTTATGCCAATAAAGGAACAAACAAGTATGTTCGTGTGTATGCAGAAATAGAAAAAGATAGGAAATAGTTCAGGAGGATAAAGATATGAGCAGAGTAATCGCAGTAGCAAACCAAAAAGGGGGAGTTGGAAAGACCACCACTACCATCAATTTAGGAGTAGGATTGGCAAGATTAGGTCAGAGAGTTTTATTGGTGGATTCTGATCCACAGGGGCATTTGACTTTGGGTCTAGGATTTCCAAAGAATTTAAGAGTGACCCTAAAGAACATGATGGAGAATATCATCATGGGGATTGAATTTGACCCTAGAGAAGCAGTGTTGCACCATAAAGAAGGTGTCGATATAGTTCCATCCAATAAGTTATTGACAGGAATGGATATGTCTTTAATTACTGTTGAAGACAGAGAAAAGGTGCTTCGAGAATATCTGAATCTTCTTGCCAATGATTATGATTACATTATCATTGACTGTATGCCATCGTTGGGCATGTTGACCATTAATGCGATGAGTGCGGCAGACAGTGTACTTATTCCGGTTCAGCCACAGTATTATGCAGCGGATGGGTTGACAGAGCTTCTAAAGGTCGTGAACGCAACTAAGAAGCGATACAATCCGCAGATTGAGATAGAAGGTATTTTGTTTACGATGGATGCTAGTAGATACAACAATTCTAAGCGAAACAAGAACGCAGTAAAGTCAGCTTATGGAGCAAAAGTTAATATCTTTGAGGATGCCATCCCAAGAACAGAAGCCATAGCAGAAATCGCATCTGAAGGCATCAGCATTTTTCAATATGATAAGCGCAGTAAGGGTGCGGAAAGTTATGAAAAACTAGCACAGGAGGTGTTGAGCCATGCGAAAGCCCAATAAGGAAATACAGCTCGCCTCCTATGATGATTTGTTAGGGATTGAAGATAATGAGGATAAAGTCATCCAAGCTCCCCTTAATGAAATATATGATTTTAATGGTCATCCATTTTATGTAAGGGATGATGAGGAAATGGAAGTCCTTGCTGATAGTGTAGGGGAACTTGGGGTATTGAATCCAGGAATTACCAGACCACGCAAAGGTGGTGGCTATGAACTTATCGCAGGACATCGTAGAAAGCGGGCATGTGAAAGAAAGAAAATAAATACAATGCCAATCATTGTGCGTAATTACAGCGACGATGAAGCGACTATCATTATGGTGGATTCTAATATTCAAAGAGAGAATATCCGTCCAAGTGAAAAAGCATTTGCTTATAAAATGAAGTTGGAAGCAATCCGTCATCAGGGTGTTAAGAATGATAATGGTGAAGAGGCTGCAACTCTGGTTGGAAAAAAGGCAGGAGATAGTGCAAGAAAAGTCCAGAGGTATATTCGTCTGACGGAGTTATTACCGGAGCTTTTGGAAATGGTTGATTCTGGAAAGATAAAGGTTTCCCCGGCAGTCATCCTTTCATTTCTGACAGAACAGGAGCAGCAATGGGTTTTGAACTGCATTAGGGAACATGGGGCAAATGTGAATGGGAATGCAGCGGATAAGCTGAAAGCACATAGTGAGGATTGCAAGCTCAATGAAGCACTGGTTTTACTTATCTTATGCGAGAAAAAAGCAGCTCCGGCGAAAGTAACATTGCCGGAAAAGAGAATACGCAGTTACTTTTCAGAGGACTATACAAAAGAGCAGATAGAAGAAATTATTTATACACTACTTGAACAGTGGAAACAGAAAGAAGGAGAGGAGGGATAACATGCAGATAGTACAATTTGATTATTTTCATGGAATGGAAGCAGAACAGTATAACTTTTATCGTGTGCCTAAAATATTGTTTACTGGTGAATGCTTTAGATCCCTCTCTTGTGAAGCGAAGGTTCTGTACGGTCTTATGTTAGACCGTATGGGGCTTAGTATAAAGAACAGATGGTTTGACGAAGAAGACAGACCTTATATCTATTTTACTGTAGATGAAGTTATGGAACTTATGAACTGTAAAAGTCAAAAGGCAACAAAGCTGATTAAGGAGTTAGATAGTAAGGATGGGATAGGATTGATTGAGAAAAAACGTCTAGGACTTGGAAAACCTAATGTTATTTACGTGAAAAACTTTATGGTGAAGGAAGTTTCTGACACGGAAATGGTGGAAACAGAGCCGGAAAAGCC
>JAUNBT010000212.1 GCA_030526985.1 Lachnospiraceae bacterium
GCCTCTTCTTCTGCACTCACCAGTTTAAATCCAGCTTCTTTCGTAAGGCCTAACATAAATTCACTATCCACCAGATTCTTATCACATCCTAAAGATGCAAAAAATATATTCATTCTGTGATCCAACTTTCTGTTCTTTTAAAATAATCCTGTAATAATACCGTCATCGGTGATATCAATTCCGTATGCGGCTGGTTTTTTAGGAAGGCCTGGAAGGGTCATAATATTTCCTGTAATTACTACCACAAAACCGGCACCAGCATTTACATAAACGTCTCTTACATGAATCTTAAAGCCTTCCGGTTTTCCAAGTAAATTTGCGTCATCCGACAGAGAATACTGTGTCTTTGCCATACAAATTGGCAATCTGCCAAATCCTAAATCTTCCAGTTTCTTTAATTGTTTTTTGACTTTTACAGATAACTCCACTCCGCTTGCCCCGTAAATTTCCTTTGAAATCCGGTTAATCTTCTCCTCTAAAGGAATATGAAGATCATAAAGCGGTGCAAAATGAGATTCCTTTGTCTCCATAGTATGAAGTACGGTCTTAGCAAGCTCTTTTCCGCCTTCCCCACCTTTTTCCCAGACTTCAGAGAGAGCGAATTCGCAATCCCTGTCTTCACAGAAACGTTTTACGAATTCTAATTCTGCGTCTGTATCGGAAGTAAAACGGTTAAGTGTAACCACGATTGGAACACCAAATTTCTTCACATTCTCAATGTGTTTCTCCAGATTAACTATACCACGGCTCAATGCCTCAACATCTTCTTCCTGAAGCATATCTTTTGGAACTCTTCCATTATATTTTAAAGCTCTTACCGTAGCTACAATAACGACTGCATCTGGAGCAAGCCCTGCCATTCTGCACTTGATATCAAAAAATTTCTCTGCGCCAAGGTCTGCGCCAAATCCGGCTTCTGTCACTACAATGTCTGCCATCTTAAGAGAGGCTCTTGTCGCTCTCACACTATTGCATCCATGGGCAATATTGGCAAATGGACCGCCATGCACAAGGGCTGGAGTATGTTCTAATGTTTGAACCATATTCGGCTTAATTGCATCCTTTAAAAGTGCTGCCATAGAGCCAACTGCTCTTAAATCTGCCGCTGTCACTGGCTCTCCTGTGTAAGTATAAGCAACAACAATCTTTCCAAGTCTTTCTTTTAAGTCCTTTAAATCTCTTGCAAGACAGAGAATCGCCATAATCTCAGAGGCAACTGTTATTACAAAATGATCTTCACGGGTCACACCATCCGCTTTTTTTCCAAGACCTACAATTGTATTACGAAGAACTCTGTCGTTCATGTCAAGACATCGCTTCCAGACAATCTGCTTTGGATCGATTCCTAAAGAATTGCCCTGCTGAAGATGATTATCAAGCAATGCAGCAAGAAGATTATTCGCTGTTGTAATTGCATGGAAATCTCCAGTAAAATGAAGATTCAAATCTTCCATCGGCACAACCTGCGCATATCCGCCGCCGGCAGCTCCGCCCTTAATACCAAAACAAGGTCCTAAAGAAGGCTCTCTAAGTGTTACTACCGTCTTATGTCCCATCTGGTTTAAGGCCTGGGAAAGACCGATACTTACTGTTGTTTTTCCCTCTCCTGCAGGAGTAGGGTTGATTGCCGTTACTAATACTAATTTACCATCTTCTTTTTGCTCTAATTTACGCAGGCAGTCATCAGAAAGTTTTGCCTTATATTTTCCATATAATTCAAGATCATCTATATCGATTCCAATTCTTTCTGCGACCTGGCCAATGGGCTCCATAATTGCTTCCTGTGCAATTTGAATGTCAGTTTTCATAGTCGTATGTCATCCTTTCGTGTTTACTTACCCATCATTATACTAAGAAATATCCCAATTGTCTATTTATATTTATAAGTATTCTTCCAGATATTCTTCTAATTGTTCTTCTGTCATCAGGATTTTTCTTGGTTTTGTACCTTCTTCCGGTCCAACGATTCCTGCGTCTGCAAGCTGTTCCATGATTCTTGAAGCCCTGTTAAATCCCACCTTAAACATCCGCTGAATCATCCCAATGGATGCTTTTTCTTTACTCATAAGGAAACGGGCAGCCTCTGCAAAATACTCGTCTTTTTCTGTCTGGGAAGATGTGTTATGTATCGTAGATTCTATACTTTGTTCCACTTTTTCACTGATTGTTTCATCCGGTTCTTCTCCCTGCTCTTTTAAAAACTCTACAACTTCCCCTACTTCCTGATCTGAGATAAAAGCACCCTGAACACGAATCGGCTTTTGCAGTCCCTGTGGATGAAATAGCATATCTCCATTTCCAAGGAGCTTTTCCGCACCGTTCATATCAATGATTGTCCGGGAATCCACGCCGGAAGATACAGAAAATGCAATTCTGGACGGAACATTTGCTTTAATCAGACCGGTAATAACATTGACAGAGGGACGTTGTGTGGCAATAACTAAATGAATCCCCGCCGCTCTTGCAAGCTGAGAAAGCCGGACGATTGCATTTTCCACTTCACCGGGAGCAACCATCATTAAATCAGATAACTCATCCACAATAATAATAATCTGCGGCAGTTTTTTTAGTTCTTCTTCCCCAACTTCACCCGGCGCAAGAATTTCCTCCACTTTTTTATTATATCCCTTTAGATTTCTGACTTTATAATCCGCAAATTTCTGATAGCGGTCTGTCATTTCTGCCACAGCCCAATTGAGTGCTCCTGCAGCCTTTTGAGGGTCCGTCACAACGGGAATTAACAGATGGGGAATTCCATTGTAATTATTTAGTTCCACCACTTTCGGGTCAATCATGATGAATTTCACTTCCGATGGTTTCGCTTTATACAAAATACTCATAATCAATGTATTGATACAAACCGATTTACCAGAACCGGTTGCCCCTGCAATCAGCAAATGAGGCATCTTGGCAATGTCAGAGATCATAATTTTCCCACTGATATCTTTTCCAACTGCAAATGCCAGATTGGAGGAAAAGTTTTTAAACTGATCATTATCAATCAAATCCCTCAATCTTACGATTTCATTATGCTTGTTCGGCACCTCAATTCCAATTGCCGCTTTTCCCGGAATCGGCGCCTCCATTCTGATGTCTGCAGCCGCAAGATTTAATTTGATATCATCCGATAAACTGACAATCTTACTCACCTTTACTCCCTGCTCCGGCTGAATTTCATACCGAGTAACGCTCGGACCGCAGCTTACATTTGTAATTGTCACATTCACACCAAAATTAGCAAGCGTCTGCTGAAGCTTCATCGCTGTCTGACGCAGGGTCTTTTGCTGCTTTTCTAGTGTTCCCTTCTCTCCTTTTGTAAGAAGAGAAATTGGCGGAAATACATAGGTTTTTTCCTCTGTTTTCGAAGCCTGCATGCTGATATCTTTTTGCACCTTTTGGGCAATCTGCTCATCCATATTCACTTTCTTAGGCTTTGCAGTGATTTGGTCTTTTACAGAATTTGTTTGATCTTTTGTTTGTTCTGTTTCATTATGTATGCCTGCCTTCTCTTTCTGTCCTGCTTCAAGCATTTCTAATTCTGGCATTTCTGCACTCGGTATTTCTGACTCCGGCATTTTGAATTCTGTGTAGTCAGACTCCCATTGGTCTTTATTTGCCCGCTTCGTAAGCTCTTTTAGTGAATCTGAAAATCCTGTGGAAGACGGCATTACAAAATCTTCTTCTATAAAGGAGTCTGCTTTTCCCCCTTCAAATGTGGTATCAATACCAAACTTCTCTCCAAGATCTATGGGCTGTTTCTTTTTCTTTGTGGAATTTGTTTCCTCTTCTTCCTCTTCTAAAACAAAATCGTAAAAAGAATTTTTTTGTGTCTGAGGTTTTACTTTTTTCGACTCCCTATCTGATTTGTGTTTTGTTTTTTCTGTTTTTTTCTTGTTATTCGAATAAATTTCAAGCTCTTTTTGCCGCTGTCTCTCTTCTTCCCTCCCTAACTCTCTTTGTTGTCTCTCTTCTTCTCTTTCTATCTCTCTTTGCTGTCTTTTATCTTCCCATCTGATTCTTTGTTCTTTCGAAGTCTTTGCAGTATAATCTCCGAATTGTTTTAAAATATTAAGAACCGACTTTTCAAAAATCAGCATAAGAGAAATCATGGATCCGATTAGGATAATCAGAATTGCCCCGGCTTTTCCAAAAAATCTCCGCAAAAAAATACAGATTCCTCCGCCGATTGCACCTCCTCCGGTATGATGGGTAAACGAATATCCCGCCGCATCGAAGGCAGAGACGCACTCGAAATCTACAACCATCTGGGAAATAGCTGCACACAGACAGAGAAACACAATGACTAAAAGAGTCTTTTTCACTGCCAGTGTACTAAAATGATTGGCAATTAAAAGTCCTGCAAGAAGCAGGATTGCAATAGGTACAATATATTGAATGAAACCAAATGTCCCAAAAAACACAGAACTGAAGACCTTCCCAAACTTTCCACAAAACCCGAAATTTCCAAGCATCAATAATGCAGCAAATGCCACAATGATCCAAAGTATTACCTCCGTGTGAAAAGAGGAAAAGTCTTCTGTTTTTTTACTTTGTCTGCCTCTTTTAGAAGAACTGGTCTTTCTTTTCGTTGTTGTCCGTTTCCGGCTGCTGGTACTCATGGAACACCTCTTTCTTTCATACTTAGACAGCAAAGCTGCCCCTCTCTCCTTACTCTTCCTTCTGTCTTATGGCAATCAGTTCCCGCAACTTTTTTAGTGCCTGACTGATTCCGCCAATTTCGCTGATAATTCCTTCTGAAACCGCTTCCTTTCCCACAAGGATAGTTCCCACATCTTTGGTGAGCATCCCTGTTTCCATCATAAGCTCTTCCAGTCTTTTTTCCGAAATGGCACAATGATCTGAAATAAATTTTGTAATTCGGTCCTGAATTATTTTAATATAATCATAGGTCTGTGGAGCACCGATTACAGTACCACTCATTCTGACGGGGTGGATGATAATTGTTCCGCTTGGGACAATAAAGGAGTAATCTGCTGCAACGGCCAGCGGCAAACCAATCGAATGGCTGTCACCAATAACTAAAGAAACCGTCGGTTTACTTAAAGAGGCAATCATTTCAGCAATCGCTAATCCGGCAGAACAATCCCCGCCCATGGAATTTTCCAGTAGTAAAAGACCTTCTATTTCTGAACTGTCTTCTACATAAGCAAGCTGCGGCAACACATGTTCATATTTCGTTGTTTTGCTGCCAGAAGGAAGATTTTCATGTCCTTCAATTTCTCCGATAATAGAAAGGAGATGAATTCTGGAGTCACCGGGACCTGGAAGAGAGAGCTGCCCCATCTCCAGAATTTTATCATTTTTTGTTTCTGACTGATTTTGTTCCATACGAATTCCTTCTTTCCATTTTTATAATCTGGATTTCTCTGATTCAGTATGAAACAAATTTTAAAATTCTATTCCTTTATTTTTGAAAAGAAATTCTAACTCTTTTTCATAAAGCTTTCTCTTTTCTTCTATTACAAAAAGCTCCTTCTCAATGACAGCCAGACGCTCCTTTGCCGCTTGTGCCTGTCTTCCTGGTGTCAGATATTCCTGTTCTTTTTTTAAATAACGGGCTGGGTTTAAATTAAAATCCTGACTGACAAGAGAATCCATCTCAATATTACAGGATAATCCCTTCTCGTCTTCTCTTTG
>JAUNBT010000213.1:0-5379 GCA_030526985.1 Lachnospiraceae bacterium
AAGTCAAAAAATAAAAAAGTAAATTCGTCGTTTTGCACAAAGAGCCAGCGTAGCTGGCTGGGGTCTGTACTGTAACACCCACATATAAAAAATTTTTAGATGTCCCGATTTGTGGACGGCAATATGTGTTATCATGAATGTATCGATATGAAGAAACCAGACAATCGCAAATTAAAAGTGGAATAATTTGTAATGCGATTTCAGAGGAAAGAAGGGAAAGAAAATGAAGAAAACAAAGGAGATAAAAGAAATGAAGAAAATGGAAAAACAATTAACAGAAATCAAGTATTTATGTAAATCAATGTCCAGGAATCTGTATAGAATTTGTAATCTAGGCTTAATTACAATGGCAGTCAAATTGATAAGGGAAGCGAAAGAAAAGGGAGAAACCAAAATTGCAAATGTTGGAACCGGATGTCTTTTTGTTTTGGTTATCCAGCAGGTGATGATGACTGTGTTGGATATTAAGGATCTTTTTGAGTACGAGGAGGAGTAAGTAAACATGTTTACTGCACATATAAGAACACAG
Source organism: Lachnospiraceae bacterium (assembly GCA_030526985.1). GTDB lineage: Bacteria > Bacillota > Clostridia > Lachnospirales > Lachnospiraceae > SIG292. The sequence continues at coordinate 530 of JAUNBT010000213.1, forward strand.
GATAATGTAGTCCAAACGGTGGAAGAACACTGCAAAAATGTTGCTGATTTAGCAGCAGAATATGCAGAAGGATTAGGATGTGAGGCGATTATCCGGTTGGCGGCGGAAAGGCATGATTACGGAAAACTCACAAAAGATTTTGATGATTATATTCATGGGCGGACAAGGCTTGCCAGAGGGGAAATTGATCATAGTTTTGCAGGTGCAAGATATATTGTGGAGAAAGCTAGAGAACTGAATGCACCTGTGTCAGAATTAGCAGCATCCTTGGCTGCAAAACTTATAATATCGCATCATGGTCTTCATGACTGGATTGATACATCAGGAGATAATTATTTTTTAAAGCGAACAGGAAAGATAGAGCGTTATGAAGAAATAAAAACTAATATTGAAAATTTGATATCAAATGATCAAACAAAAAAGTTGATTAAAGAATCAGAAATAGAATTGGAAGCTATATGTAAAAAAATATTTGATATTTCAGATGGACGTTCCGTTGATTATCAGTTTTATTTAGGTATGCTGGAGAGGGTTATGCTATCGATTCTTGTGGATGCAGATAGAACGGATACAGGAGATTTTATGGCTGGTGAAAGTCTATCACTGCATTATGATATCAGGAAAATCTGGTGCAGAATGGAACATAATTTGAATGAAAAATTAGAGAAATTCCGCCTTAATAAAGATCCAATTGCTAAATGGAGAATGGATATTTCGGATCGCTGTGAAAGTTTTGCTGGTAAAAAACGTGGCATCTGCAGGCTGATTGTGCCGACGGGAGGTGGAAAAACACTGGCATCTATGCGTTTTTCAATTCGCTATTGTTGTAATGAAGAATTTCACATGAAACGGATTATATATATCGCTCCATTTATGTCAATTCTGGAACAAAACAGTAGTATCATAAAAGAATTGATGGATGAGGAAGATCAAAGATTTTTTTTAGAACATCATTCGGATATTTTGAGTTCTATGGAGGCAGGAGAAGAATTATCGGAATATGAATTACGATGTGAAAAATGGGATAATGCAGTAATTTCAACAACTTTTGTACAATTTTTAAATACACTATTTTCAAACAAAATGTCGTCGGTAAGGCGTATGCACAGATTAGCAAATTCTGTTATCATTATAGATGAGATTCAATCAATGCCGTTAAAATGTGTAAATCTATTTAAATTGGCAATGAATTTTCTGGCTGAAGTATGTGGCTGCACTATCATATTATGTTCTGCTACACAGCCTTCTTTCGAGGAAGGAACAGTAAAACTAAGGATAGACAAGGAAGAAAGTATGACCGGTGATTATCGGAAAGATTTTAATGTTTTAAAACGAACGAGTCTAGTACCAGTCTTAAGAAAAAAAGGATATACTTTTGATGAGACAGCAGAATTCTGTTTTGAAAAATACAAAGAAAATAATAATTTATTATTAATTGTTAATACAAAAAAAGCTGCATTACGTATCTATGAAAAGTTAAAAGAAGTACGGCAGCAGTTTGAGAATCCATTTGAATTGATACATATCAGCACTTCAATGTGCCCTAAGCACAGAAAAGATATGATAGCACACATGGTAAAATTGTTAGAGGAGAAAAAAGAAGTCATTTGTATTACGACGCAATTGATTGAAGCAGGTGTAGACGTTTCTTTTTCTTGTGTTGTGCGGTCGTTGGCGGGTTTGGATAATGTAACGCAGGCTGCAGGACGTTGCAATAGAAATGGAGAAATGCATTGTCGTCCGGTATATTTAATTAACATTACAGAGGAAAATATTGGAAAACTAAAACAGATTAAAGAGTCACAATTAATATCACAGCAGTTGATTTTAAATAATCCTGAGACATTTGCAGATTACGATCATATGGTTACATATTTTCAAAATCTTTATAAAAATTTTAAAGATGAATTGAGTTATCCTGTACAGGATATGGGGGTACAAACGACATTGGTCAGTATGTTGTCTGATAATAAAGTCAGAGCAGATATAAATCCGCAAAAGAATTTTACAGGACCAGCATTTGCAAGTGCAGGAGAACTATTTGAAGTGATTTCCAATAATACGATTGAAGTTCTTGTTCCATATAATGATGAAGCAAAGGAAATTATTCTACGTCTCAATGAAGAAATATCTCCGAAAGAAGAAATTGAACTATTAAGAAAAGCTCAAGGTTATATGGTTTGCCTATATTCCAATTTTTTAAATAAGCTTTCACAGGAAGGAGCTGTATATCAGATTGGAGATAAGAGAAAAAGATGCGTTACAGTGGTACGAAAGGAATATTATGATTTGAATTGTGGTGTTACATTGGAGGCGGGATTAAGAGAGGTGTTACTGTTTTAAAAGAAATCAAAATGGATGAAAGATGTATTATGTTTTGAATGTTTTGAAAAAACCGCATGGGGATGAGCCCATGCGGCGTGATAGACGGACGAATCCAACCATCATTTAAATCTAATACTTTCAATCCACATCTAAAAAGATGACAGTGAAATCATAACATAAATTAAATTGAAAAATCAACCTCAATTGAAAGTTGTGTATTTCTGTAAAAAATATGCTTGACTGAAATACACGGAAGATATATCATATAAATATAATAGAAATAGAAAGGAGGAGAATGATGAACGATAAAATCTATCGAAACACGATAGAATACGAAGTTACTGGTGATTATGCACTGTTCTCAGACATTTTGACGAGACCAGGATCAGAAAAGTTCAGCTATATGATTCCAACTTATGAAGCTCTAAAAGGAATAACGCAGTCTATTTATTTTAAGCCGACCCTTATGTGGGTTATTGAAGATGTCAGAATTATGAATAAAATTCAGACAAGTCGCAGAGGAACAAGGCCTATCAAATATGGTGGAGGCAATGACTTGGCGTATTGTACATATCTTAGGGATGTTAGGTATCAAGTTCGCGCTCATTTCGAATGGAATATGAATCGACCAGAACTTGAACAGGATCGTTTGGAAAATAAACATCATAATATTGCAAAGCGTATGGTACAGCGTGGAGGAAGAAGAGATATTTTCCTTGGGACACGTGAATGTTTTGGTTATGTAGAACCCTGTGTTTTTGGGGAAGGAGAAGGTTATTATGACAATGCAGGGGAAATACCATATAGTCTCATGCTTCATGGTATTACCTATGCAGATGAAGCAATCAATGAGGAGGACAAAGGTTTCATGACAGTCCGGCTCTGGTCTCCAGTGATACAGAATGGGGTAATTCATTTTATTCGACCTGAAAATTGCGACAAAAAACGTCATATTAGACCGATGAGTATAAAACCTTTTGGAAAAGAGTATAAGAATTTTTCAAGCGTTGATGAATTTGCAGGAGGTGAGGATTTTGGGCTGGATTGATGAATTATATAATTTATATGAGAACAATTGTGAGAGAACAGATCTTGTTGTTCCAATGTTGCCATTGTCTCATTCTACTGCGAATGCACAGATTGAGGTTGTGATTGATCAAAGGGGAAATTTTCAATCTGCATCCAGAATTGATAAAGCAGATGCAGAGACGGTTATTCCGGTTACAAATGATTCGTCTGCCAAAACCTCTGGAATTACTCCGCATCCTTTTGCAGATAAGCTTATTTATATTGCAGGAGATTACGATAAATATGTGGTAGGAAAGAAAAAAGATAGTAGTAAATATTATGAGGCGTACATGACTCAATTGGAATCCTGGAAACAATCGATTTTTTCTCATGAAGCGGTATGTGCGCTGTTTCAATATTTGCAGAATGCAACCATAATGTCAGATTTGATTTCCTGTGGAGTTTTATCTATTGAAGAGAAAAGCGGATGCCTAAAAAATGGGGAAAAGATAGCGGGAATTGCCCAGGAAGATAGTTTTGTTAGATTTCGGATTTTTTATGATGACATGGATAAGGAAAGTAGAACTTGGATGGATAAAACACTTTATGATAGCTTTATTTCCTACTATGCTTCTGTCATGGAAGCAGAGAAAGCAGAGCTATGTTATGCAACGGGTAAGAATTTGCCACTGACATATAAACATCCATGGAAGATTCGAAATGCAAGAGATAAAGCCAAGTTGATATCTTCGAGTGATCCGGAAGGTTTTACTTATCGTGGAAGATTTCATAATAAAGAACAGGCTTTATCCGTCAGTTATGATTTTTCTCAAAAAATGCATAATGGTTTAAAATGGATAATAAACAGGCAGGGAATCAATATAGAAAATTCCCTTACGCTGATAGTTTGGGAAAGTACGTTGGCTGAAATGCCAAATCCAACGCTGGATTTTATGAGTGCATTTGGGTTTTCATTTGACGATGAGAATACCAAGATCTCAGATACTTATCCGGCTTATAGGCAGCAACTATTATCGTCTGTTATGGGACGAAAAACGAAATTAAAACCACAGTCGAAAACGATGGTGCTTGGACTGGATTCAGCAACAACGGGGCGCCTTTCAATAGTATTGTATACAGAACTGGAAGGGTCAGAATTTCTTGATAATATTGAAAAATGGCATTTGGACACAGCGTGGATGAGATTTAATGGAAAGCAAAGAAGAACGATAATAAATTCTTTCTCTTTGTACGAGTTAATTGAATGTGCATTTGGAACAGAAGAGGGGAATTTTATTCGTGCAAAATCAGGAGTGATAAAAGATTATATGTGTAGATTGATACCATGTGTAATCGAGAGAAGGAGAATTCCTGTAGATTTGGTACAGGCATTAATTAATAAGGTGTCAAATCCATTAGCCTATGAATTTAATTATAATTGGCAAAAAGTGTTGGAAGCGTCATGTGGAATGATTCGAAAATCATATATTGAAAAAGGAGCGAAATGTGAAATGGCA
>JAUNBT010000213.1:5389-5644 GCA_030526985.1 Lachnospiraceae bacterium
ATAATCTTGATAGAAGCTATCTGTTTGGAAGATTACTGGCTGTGGCAGACAAAGCAGAAAATGATGCGTATGATCTTGAAGATCGGGGGAAACGAACGACAAATGCAAAACGGTACTGGAAAAGATTTTCCACAAATCCGGGAGATACCTGGCAGGTAATAGAGGAACATTTAAATCCTTATTTAGAGAAGCTGGGTAAAATGAGTTATCAAAATGGAACTGGTAAAGGAAATCGAGCTAATTATTATTCTTCTA
>JAUNBT010000214.1 GCA_030526985.1 Lachnospiraceae bacterium
TTCAGATATTCTTCAACGTTTCTATAAACAATCCCATTCTCCAGGACTGCATCAGGTCCGCGATAAATGACGCAGCGTTTCGTGATTGGACCGAAGCGCCACTCCACCGCTTTCAGACATTCCTCGTCTGTGAGATACTGCATCTGGTGTTCTGCGATCTGATCGCTGTGTTTTATCTCATAGCATTCGCAGGAGTTGGTCTTGTCACTGAAGATTACCATATCAAACTCAGCGCCGGCAAAGGTCATCTTAAAGATACGACGGTCTTTTTCCATGGCCTTCGTCGTTTCCAGAAGCACGATCTCTTCCATCATACGACCACGCACTTCTTCCAAAATGCGTTCACAGACCATATTCTTTTCCGTTTCGCTGAGTTCTGCAAAAACAGAATCCTTTTTCAAGGAGTGTACCAGCGCTTGTGCCTGACAGTATCGCATGCCGGGCTGTGTAAACAGAATTCCTTCCAAAGGCTCAGCAGCAACAGATGTTTCGACGGGACTCCCGACGATAAGATCCAAAGCCATGAGATACTCTTTGATCTCTGCGATATGGGCCTTTGTTATACCAATAGACAGATTTTCCTGATTGCGGATATCAAGAAGTTCCATCAACCGCTCAGTGATATCATCCGTGTTTACTCGATCAAGAATATCGGACTTCCTCATAGGATCAGTCTCTTTACGCAGCAGTTGAGCCGTTGATCCAAGATCATGTGATTTGAAGCTCTTATTGAATGTGCGCAGAACAAAACGATGTGTCATATCCTCAATGACCCGGTTGATTGCATTTGTGAGCTCACCGGCATCGTAAAGTGACTGCAGGTGGCGGTAATACTGGCCATCTTTACAGCAATCCAGAGAATGCTGAATGTTTTTGCAAATCGCAGTATCAATATAGCGGCGGGTCGTTTCATCGTCGCGGAAAGAAGCGTCGTCTGCATTAACATCGTCATCATCGAAGGCAAGTTCTCCCGCACGAAGCGTACCGCCGTAACGAATATACTCATCAATGCTGTCAATTCCGAGAATTCTGCTGTGCTCCCTGAAAGGAATAAAGGTGGTGTGAATTGTTACTGCGCGATCATAAAGCTCCTGACGAAGTGTAAACCAAAAGCCCAAAGAGTCTGTTCCGGACAGCACGATCTTCATGCCCATGGCTGCGTAGATATCAGAAAACAATGCCGCAGAATCAATGAAGTCCTGCATAAGCGTTACTTCATCAATGAAAATATATTTATAGCCCAGCTCCTGAAGTTTTTTCAAGTCACGGTTCATTGCGGCCATTGTATCAGCACTTCTGGCTTTAATGTAAACAGCCTTTCCGAGTTGCTCTTCACTCATTTCGTATAATGCCTGGCGAAGCATTGTAGTTTTACCGGTGCGGCGAAGACCGTATACCAAGCAAACACGATCATATCCGGCCCCATTGATGTATTTCTGTAATTGCTCAAAGCAATCCCGCTTTTCCCAATCACGGATACCCTCGGTCATAGCATAAAGATCGCGTCCGGAAACAACATTCGTTTCAAAAGAGACTTCCGTGGCCTTCGATACAAAAGAAGATGCTTCAGCTTTTAAGATTTTAAGTTCTTCCTGGAGCGCACGACGAAGAGACACCTGTTCCATCACAATTTCACGCTCCGCAATTTTTATATATTTACTTTTCGACTTTCCATTTTCAGTCCACTGGAGATATGGCTGCTTTTTCCCATTGATGGTCTTATAGGTGATATTGCCTTGCGGGAGTTTCGCTATCAAACATTCCAGTTCTTGAATCCGATCAAGTTGTTTCTTCATATTTATGACCTCACAATCACGATACATAGGGAAATCTGCTCGTGCTCTGACGAAAGCCGAGACGGCTCACAATCAACTTACGACCATAGCATAACCCATTATAACCAATTTGTCAATTGGTTATAATGGGTTATCTCTGTAAAAACCTGATGCCGAATGGAATCGACGCCAGTCCAACAAGCTGAGTAAGCTCAGCCGCATCCACTTATGCACCTTGCAATTTTAGAGGTAGCAAGGGACTTTGCCAGACTGTTTCCACTTATTCATTTCCGTTTATTAGTTCGTCGTCTGCACTGCCAAAACACAATCCGAGATTTGTATGTCGCTCCAAAGAGTGCAATTCTTGTTTGATATACTCCCACGACTCTTTATAACCATCTGTCACCGAAAACTCCGATTCGGAAATGAATGATAAGAATTCTGGAATGCAGTTCTTATACTTTCGTGCGAACTGGAAAGAATCGGTCTCTTTATCTTCATCGGTGCTATTCAGCTTATTGTACAATACATGGTCCAGATTGCAGGACATATAAAATATCCGATATGGTACTTTCCATGCTACCTTGCAAGTGCAGAGCTTGTCAATATTGGCCCTTTTTATCTGATTACGATGTTGGATCCCCCGTTTGTTACTCGTACGGATATCTGTAAGAGAATAGAGTGGCTTCGCTGCTGCTTCATCCTCAATGATACATTCATCAGGGACAAAAGCGCCATCCATATCTACGATGTGAACGATTTCCTTAAAATCATCCTTCCTGAAATGATTGGAAGACGCATATCCCCGTATTGCATCTCCGATTCTCGAAAAAATATTTATGGGAGAAACACCCTGTTCTGTGGTTATATCGCCATGCATGATATGAACATATACGGTTTCATTGTCATATATCCGACTAAGAATGGCGCCCAGCGCTGTTTCGTCAGAAAGGCCCTCCACAATCACGAAAACAATTTTTTTACGAGCCACTCAATTCACCAGCCTCTCTGAATGCAAGCGCAATTTCGTAGTTGTTTGTAGGCTCATATACCACTTCACTCTGTTCCCCAAGAACAATATCACGATAATAAAAATCACGAAGATTATTGTTTGTCTTCACATTGCTCATCCGAATGTATCTGTTTTCCGGATTTGTTGTTGTGAATGCAATAAACCCACGATCCAATGTTTCAAGAGGCCGTAGGTTGTGAGAAGTAAAAACCAGTTGACCTTTTCCTTTTTCCGAAATGATTCTCAGAAGTTCACCAAGAAGGTATTCAAATACACCAGAATCGATTTCATCAACGGCAACCGTTATGGAAGACTTATTATAAATTACGATCAGCAATTGCAGAATGGAGATGATTTTTTTTATACCTTCCGACTCATATCGTAAGGGAATCTCCTTGCTGTTCTTGCGGGATATCAACTGGATTTTGTTTCCCATATTTCCATTTGGAAAAAGTTCAGTCCCAAGATCTTTAACGCCGATGGTCAGGCCGGGGACAAGTTGCTTCAGAACAATATTCATGTTGTCAATTACTTTGCAAACAATACTCAGCGCCTCTTTTGGAATAAGCGAAGATCTGTTCAACTGAATCATCAGGCTACCAATTGCAGTTTTCCCCTTTTCAACATAGTTAAACGCCAGTGGGAGCGTGTTCAACGTAATCAATCCAGAGTTTGAAGTATCGATGATAAACAACTCATATGAGCCAAAGTAAAAGAGATTTTCAAACAAGTCCAGGTGGTAGCCCGTTTTACACTGTTTTCGCATTGCATTGAGCAATTCTTTGGAGAAAACAAAGGATCTGGAGGTTTCGGCCGCATATTTTTTGGCGACAAGCAAATCGGTTTCCGTTGACTTTTCCTTCCCAACTAAAATTTCATACTTTGTTGTTGGAATGAAGACTTCTTCTGTGCGGGTATCCACAACAGGAAGCAGTTTTACCTTCTGGTCTCTGCATTTGTAGGAATATGAAAGCACCTCATCAAAAATAACCGCTTTGCTTCTTACCGCTTCACCGCCAATATATTCCTGGGGTTGAAGCGTATCCTCAATATCCTTCCTCAATTTAAACTCATAGAATACAGTATATTCGCTTTCGGAATCATGATTTGTAACCTTGAATTCGTATTTCAAGGTGGCGTACTCTGCATCCACATGGATGAAGTCTGCGAAAAGTTTTGGGGCGCTCTGCATGGTCAATGCAAATTTCAGAAGTGCCATGGCGTCAATTAATGCGGTCTTACCGGAGCCATTTTGTCCATATAGCCCAAGAATACTTGATTTATATGATTTCCGGTTATTTTCAAAAGACAATTTGCCAAATCTGACATTCTTGAAGTTTCTGATTTCAATGCTCTCTATGCGCACAATTGTATTCTTCACGATCCAAGCCCCCTATACCATAGTTCAATTTCCAATAGCATAGCACGGATTTGCAAAATCGTCAACCACAAAACGATAATCAACACATTTTGTTTCTTCTGGAATTTTTCTTTCCCGTTTTTCGATAAAAGAACACAAAAAGTGCACATATGCATCAGACTTCATTTTTGTAAATTCCGGCACAGGGGCCCCACCTGCACGTGCACGGAGATAGAGCACCATCGTCACGGAGAAATAGCCCCACTGGCACGGGAAGCGCCCCGCTGGGGGGGAGAAGAATCTCCTCCCCCCAGGGAGGAAATCCTTCCCCGTCTTTTTCGCCTCTCTCCTCATTAAACTCTTTGGCCCACAGGTAGTCAGCGCGGGCCAGCCGTTCTCGAAATGGATGTACCATGGATTCTCGGACACGGAGTTGCCCAGCCGGACCCAATCATGGTATAAACATTAGGCGAAGTACAATAAATTCGGACTTTTCTCCAGTGTAGAGATGGTGTCATTGTTTCATGAAAACAGCTCTTTGTGAATCCATAGTAAGTACCAATTGAAGACTTAATAAAAACCATTTCCAAACGTAACTCAGGGGGCTGTAATATAAACATGCTCGCACAAGAATTTGCTGACTGTGTTACGGTTCACTTTGAATATGCGAGCAATTTCACATATAGATACTCCCTCTGAGCGCAACGCCTTAATGACCTCTTCCTTCCCTGACAATTTAACATGAGATGATTTACGTCCAACCGGTCTCCCTAATGTAACTCCTTCAGCCCGCTTTCTGGCTAATGCCTCTTTTGTTCTTTGACTAATCAGATTTCTCTCAATTTCTGCGGACAGGCCAAATGCAAAAGCAAGCACTTTGCTTTGTATATCTTCTCCGAGGCGATAGCCGTCTTTAATTGTCCAAACACGGCATCCTTTTGTCATGCACTGATTCAGGATTTCCATGATCATAAACATATTTCTGCCAAGGCGAGATAATTCAGAGCAAATAATTAAATCGTCTGCTTTAACTTTGCTGAGAAGTCGGCCAAGCTGTCGCTTATCGTAGTCCTTTGTTCCGCTTACGGTTTCTTCAATCCAGCCATCAACTGCGATATGTTCCTTCTCACAAAAGCGAAGGATTTCATACCGTTGGTTTTCTACCGTCTGTTTGTCACTACTGACTCTAATATATCCATAATTCATATACTTCTCCTTTACTATGTTCGTTTTATAGGAGCGTTTTTGTGAGACAGAACAGCAGCACAATGGCATTCAGCGGCTCTGATAGCTGGACTATCCTGTCCTCGATGGAGCAAAGCATCAAACGGAAAATTGAAGCAATAGGTACACCGCTCAGGGAGTGGGACATCAGCATAAATTACGGCATTAAAACAGGGCTGAATGATGCATTTATTATCAGCAGCGAGAAGAAGGACGAACTCATTGCTGCCGATCCAAAATCTGCCGAGATTATTCGACCGATTTTGCG
>JAUNBT010000215.1 GCA_030526985.1 Lachnospiraceae bacterium
TGTCAGAAAGACAAAGATAACAATACCATTAGTATATGAAAGAGTAAACCTTTACCGTGCAAGACTAAATTCTACCGCCAAAAGTGGTGATGGAATTTAAAATTTCATTTTAGGTGCGGAAAATAGAAAAATTCTATATTTGATTTTTCTTAATTTGTATGATATAATATTAAATAAACCTGCGCCTTGGTGGAGATTTTTTGGGCGCAGGTTTTTCATTTTAAAGGAGCATAGAAAGAATGGGTGAGTGCATGTTTAAAGAAAATGATACTGTTGTCTACAAGAATGCCGGCTTGTGCAGAGTGGAGACGATAGGTGTTCCGGAATTTATTACTACAGATGAGATTTATTATAAACTTCAGACGCTTACGGGAGCAGGGAATATAATCTACGTTAAAGAAGGGCATGAAGATATGATCCGTCCGATTATTTCTAAAGAAGAGACGGAAGATTATCTGGATAAGATGAAAGATTTAGAAGGACTCTATGATGATAACAATAAAGCGAGAGAACGGGAGTTTTCTGGAATTCTAGGTTCTGGAAATCTGATGGATGTTTTAAGAATGTATAAAGGACTGTTTCAGGCAAGAATCAAAAGACAGCAGGCAGGAAAGCATTTGAATGCCAGCGACGAACAGGATTTTGTGAAGGCAGACCGTATGCTTTGCGGTGAATTTTCGGTTGCATTGGGTACTTCTACAGATAATATCCGAGATATTTTAACAAGAGCCTGTGCTTCTTGATTGAAATACAGGTAGAGATAAGGGTATGAGGAGTCTGCGAAGTCGATTTCGAATATCCGCTGACTAAAAAAAGACTATAATCGGATTTTTATTTACTCCGATTATAGTCTTTTTTGTTTTTTTAGGATTCCAAAGTCATACTTTTTCACGCAGGTATGTAACGTATGTCCTTTTTAACCTTGTATCTTACTATTGTGATTTCACTTCTTTCCACAGTTCAGAATAGTATTCTTCCATGTCTGTTCCAAGGTATTGGAAGGTTTCACAGCGTTCTAATACATCTTCATCTGGGAAGCAGGTTTTGTTGTCTTGAATTTCCTGATCCAATAATTCGATTCCCGGCTCGTTTGGAATCGAGTAGGTAATGTATTCAAAATTCATTTTGGCAATTTCAGGTTCACACAGGTAATTGATAAAGGCTTCTGCCCCTTCTTTATTCTTGCAGTTTTTTGGAATTACCATACTGTCAATCCAGACATTTGAGCCTTCTTTTGGAACAACATATTCAAGATCTTCGTTTTCTCTCTGACAGTAGAGCGCTTCACCGGAGTAGATAACGCCGATAGCGGCTTCGTTTCCGATCATTTTATCTCTTACCTGGTCAATTACATAGGCCTGAACGAGAGGCTTTTGTTCAATCAGCAGACTTTTCGCTTCTTCTAATTCTGTTTTATCCGTAGAATTTAAAGAATATCCCAGGTATTTCAAAGTGATTCCGAAAGCATCCCGGACGCTGTCCTGCATTAGGATGTCCTGGGAGTATTTTTCATCCCATAATACGGACCAGCTGTCAATTGGTTCATCGACCATTGTTTTATTATAGAGAATACCCACAGTTCCCCAAAGATAAGGAACAGAATATTTATTACCGGGATCAAATTCTTCTGAACTCTTTAGATAGCTTTCCCCAATGTTTTTAATATTAGGAATATTGTCATAGTTTAATTCAGCAAGCATATCTTCTTCAATCATTTTTTGAATCATGTAGTCGGAAGGGAAAATCACGTCGTAAGCTACGGCTTCGGATTTCACCTTCGGATACATAATCTCATTGGTCTCATATTCTTCGTAGTTTACTTTGATTCCGGTTTCCTCTTCGAACATGGTAAGGACTTCCGGGTCAATGTATTCACCCCAGTTGTAGACAGTAATTTCGCCGTTTTCACCGCCTTTATCGCTTCCGCATCCGGTAAACCCAAAAGCGGCAAGAGTAAGACACAAAAAAAGTGCAATCATTTTTTTCATGGTTAGATCCTCCTTTGCAGTTGTCGTTTCTTATTTGCCGGATTGTTCTTTTACAGTTTTCCGGTTTACAAGGAACAGTAAGATTAATACAGTAACAAAAAGCAGGGTGGAGAGTGCATACATCTCCGGTTTGATTCCTTTTCTTACCTCTGTGTATACTTTTGTGGAAATGGTATCCACGCCGGCACCTTTGGTGAAATGGGTGATGACAAAGTCATCTAGTGACATGGTAAAAGCCATTAAAAATCCGGTCAGTACTCCGGGAAAAATATCCGGCAGTACAACTTTAAAAAATGCATAGACTGGGGATGCCCCTAAATCTAAAGCAGCTTCATATACATTCTGGTCTAAGCCGGAAAGCTTTGGCATGACACATAAAATGACATAGGGAAGACAGAATGTAATATGTGCAAGTAGCACTGTTCCAAATCCGAATTCCATCACTCCCATACTGCTAAACCGGATAAAAAGTAGCATTAATGCGATTGCAGTTACAATATCTGCATTCAACATGGGAATGTTTGTTATGCCCATTAAAATACTTCGTGGTTTCTTTCTCATAGCATTCATGCCAAGAGACGCTGCAGTTCCCAATACAGTTGCAATGATGGAAGCGAGCAATGCCAAAATAATGGTTGTATAAAATGCTTCCATAATAGAATCATTTGCAAAAAGGGAACGATACCATTCTAAAGTAAATCCACCCCATTTTGAGCGGGTCTTTGATTGATTAAAAGAAAGAACCATTAAAATAGCAATAGGGGCATATAAAAATATAAAAATTAAAATAATATACAGTCGTTCCAGACTCTTTTTTACCATAAGCTGCGCTCCTCCTCATCTTTATTGCAGACTGCATCGACAATCATACTGATTACGATGAACAGCATGAGCACCAGTGAAAGGCCGGAGCCTAAGTTCCAGTTGTTCGCCTGTTTAAATTCCTGTTCAATTACATTTCCTATTAAAAGGATTTTTCCTCCGCCTAATAAATCAGAAATGACGAAGGTTGTCATTGCCGGAATGAATACCATTAATATTCCACTCATAACACCGGGAAGGGTGAGCGGAAATATGATTTTCCGGAAAGTATAACTGTTGCTGGCGCCTAAATCATGGGCAGCATTGATGACATCTTTATCAATTCGAATTAAAGAATTGTAAATCGGCAGTACCATAAACGGCAGAAAGTTATATACCATACCAAGCACAATGGCATAAGGCGTATTAATCAAATTCAAGGCCGGCAGATGGAAAAATTCCAAAATTCGGTTTAGAATGCCATTTCGTTCAAGAATATTCTGCCATGCCATGGTACGCAGGAGAAAATTCATCCACATAGGGAGAATAAAAATAAATACAATAAAACTGTTCTGGTTTACGCTCATCTTATTTAAAATCATAGCCAGCGGATAGGACAGCAAAAGACAGACAGCTGTACTGATGAAAGAAAGCAGGAAAGAGAGCCATAAGGCCTTCCTGTGTTCCGGCTGGGCAATGGATAAAATATTATCCATTGTAAATGCACCGTCTCTTGTTGTGAATCCGTAAAAGAGGATTAATACAAGGGGAATCAGTACAAAGATAAGCATCCAGACAGCATAGGGAATGGATAAATGCTTTTTACTCATCTTTTTTCATGACCTCCTCATCACTGCTGGAAGATTTTTTCATAATCTGAATGTTAAATGGAATCACCTGGATTCCCACTTCCTTTCCGACCGGTTCCATGACAGTACTGTGAACGAGCCATTCTCTGTCACCGACAGCCACATCCATCTCGTAGTGAACCCCTTTGAAAATCAGGGAAGTGACAATTCCCTTTACAATGCCTTCTTCGGGGGGAACTAAAACAACATCTTCCGGGCGGATGACAACGTCGACCGGCATATTTTCACCAAAACCAGTATCCACACAAGGAAACCGGGTACCGTCGATGGAGACTAATTCATCTCGAATCATGGTAGCTTCAAATAGATTGCTGTCTCCGATAAAATCGGCGACAAAAGCATTCTTCGGTTCATTATAAATGTCTTCCGGTGTACCAATTTGCTGGATAATTCCCTGATTCATGACAACAATTGTATCAGACATGGTAAGTGCCTCTTCCTGATCATGGGTGACATAAACAAAGGTAATCCCCAGTTCATTTTTTAAACGAATGAGTTCGTACTGCATATCCTGACGCAGTTTTAAATCGAGTGCGCCTAAAGGTTCATCTAAAAGAAGTACCTTCGGTTCATTTACAATTGCCCGTGCAATGGCAATTCGCTGCTGCTGGCCGCCGCTTAAAGAGTCAGCCCGGCGGTTTTCAAAACCATCTAAGTTAACAAGTTTCAGAGCATATTTAATCTTATCGTCAATATATGCCTTTGATTTTTTCTTAATCTTAAGGCCAAAAGCAATATTTTCTGCGATGGTCATATGGGTAAAGAGCGCATATTTTTGAAATACAGTGTTTAGTGCACGCTGATTGGCAGGCAGAGAAGTAATATCCTGACCGTCAAATATAATCTTACCGCTGTCGGGGGCTTCAAAACCGCCCAGAATCCGAAGCATGGTAGTCTTCCCGCAGCCACTAGGACCAAGCAGGGTCAAAAATTCGTTTTCCCGGATATATAAATTCAGCCGATCCAGGACTACGTTATCTCCAAAGGATTTGGAAATATTCACAAAATCAATTAATTTGTCTTTTGCCATGGAAAACCTCCTGTGTCGTAATGATAAATAAGCCTTGCAGATAAAAACTGCACCTGGCAAATGAATGGGTATCCGGCCGGATTAAAAATTCGGCGGAGTAGTAATCCAGAGAATCTGTGTTCCCTTTTTTGAACTGCAGGTAAGGTAGTGTTCACAGCCTGCATCATAATAGAAACTCTCCCCTTTTTTTGCATGATAAAGCCGGCCGTCTAAGTGAATGGTCACAGAGCCGGAAAGAACATAACCGAATTCTTCCCCCTCATGGGGCGTATCGATATAGGTGGAGCCGCCTTCATCAAGGGTAAGAAGAATGGGCTCCATGAGATTCTTCTGTGCATTGGGAATAATCCACTTTATGTTATTTAAAAGCTCCGAATCTGTCTTTTCAAAAAAGTCATCTTTGTGAAATACGACCTGTTCTTCTGCTTTTTCCTGAAAAAAGGAAGGAAGGTCGCTTCCAAGACACTGAAGTACATCGGTTAAGGTAGCAATGGAAGGGGATGTGAGATTTCTCTCAATCTGAGAAATAAAACCTTTAGAAAGCTCTGCTCTGTCGGCAAGCTCCTCCTGGGTAAGTCCCTTCGCAGTCCGCAATTCTTTTAACTTATATCCAATATCCATGTGATTCCTTCTTTCTCAAATGAGATTAGTAAAATTAAACTAAAAGTATACTAATACTAAACTTACGCAAGGACAATTATACTCTGTATAAGCAGATTGTCAAGACCTATTTTGAGCTTTTGTGAATTAAATGTGAAATAGGGAAAATGTTCACAAAATAAATACAATTTTAGCCTACAATGACCTGTGTCATGTGAAAATACAGAATCGATTTATATGTATTTTCCATTCATTTGAGAATTGAGAAAGGAAAGGTTATGCTATGATTCAGGTAAATCATTTAGTGAAAAATTATGGTAGTCATCCGGCTGTAAAGGATATTTCCATTC
>JAUNBT010000216.1:0-4362 GCA_030526985.1 Lachnospiraceae bacterium
GAAGTCCGCAGGTTCCCCCTCAAACTCCCCCTCCTTGGGCACGCAGAACACTTCTTGGGTGGGGGAGGGGATTTAATATAGGGAAAGTGTAGGGCGATGGTAGGATATAATAATCCTATCGTGTTGCTGCGAAATCAGCATTCATTGGCACAATAAAAATATTCACGATCTTTTATAAATTCATATTCCTTACTCATATCTAATTTCTCCATTTATGTTTAGTCAGGTACAAAAAGCACATTATAGTATAACTAAACATAGATTCCAACACTTGTCAATCGCACTCCATATTCACGGCTGGCTATTTCTTTGATCTGAGTTTCAAGCTTTGCTATCTTGTCTGCCGACATCCATGCATCTACCTGAACATCCAGTGAACCAATGGTTGTCAGCGGACCATAATCATGCAGAACGAGATTTTTAACATCAAGTGCAGCTGTTTCTGTACATATTTTCTTGTTTAACTTACGGCACAATTCCTCGGATACTCCCTTTCCCAACAGTGTGGTAACCATATCGACCATTATTTTTACGCCATTCCATGTAATTAGGGCAGCAATTAAAATACTGATGTAGGCTTCAATCTGTATATTCAGCAACAAATTGATTGTCAGAGAAATAATCACGGCTCCGGTAAGTAGAGCATCACTTTCTGAATCTTTTCCGTTTGCCATCAATGCGTCCGAACTGGTTTCTTTTCCCTTGTGGCGGAAATATACAGCCAAAAACAACTTAACTGCAACCGCCGCAATCATCAAAGCAACTGTAATTGTTGTACATGATACTTCTTCCGGATGCACCATTTTTTCAATGGATTCTTTCAAAGCAAAGATCCCGGTAAGCAAAATAATATTTCCAATAATCATAGAAGAAAGATACTCAAATCGTCCATGACCAAACGGATGTGCATGGTCAGGCCGAAGCATGGCTGCTTTCATTCCGATTACTGTAATGAGCGAGGACATTACCTCAGAAAGATTATTCGCAGCATCTGTTAAAATTGCAATGGAACCGGAAAGGAAGCCTAAACCTGCTTTTGCAACAGCAAGAAGCAAATTCACTATAATACCAAATGCACTTGTCTGTAAAATCGTCTTTTCTCTCTTTTGGAGTTTTTCATTGCCTCGCATCCCCCTGATTTCCTGCATAAGCGCTACACCTCCTTTGACAAAATCATTTCCTTGTAATAATTCTTAAGATGCCGAAAACTCTCAGCACTGATTACGTGTTCCATACGGCAGGCATCTTGTGCCGCTGTTTCCGGGGAATCGCCCAACGCAATCAGACATTCAGAAAGAACAATGTGCCGTTCATATATGGTCTCGGCAGTTTCCTTTCCCTTTGGGGTCAAGGAAATAAAACCAGACGCATCGACAGAAATCATACCTTCTTTTTCATTTCATTCATCTCCTATCGTTGTCCTAGTCTGCTGCTTCTGCCTGCCGGAGAAGATGGACGGACAAATCCCCGTCTTGGAATCGGCTGATCGTTTTGTGTATCTGATGACTCATCATTAAGTGATGACAAGAAAGCGTTATCATCTTTCACGTAAGCAAGCATGACCGCTTCCACACCGCCTTCTGCCTGAACCTGTTCCATCGTTTTTGTAAAAATCAGCTTTCCCTTATGAATAAATACAATGGAATCCGCCAAATTGTCCAAATCCGTTGTGATGTGGCTCGAAATTAGAATAGAACCCTGTTTTTTCGTGACAAAATATTTGAGCAGCTGCAGAATCTCGTTCCGTGCAATCGGATCAAGCCCTGCTGTCGGTTCGTCCAAAATCAGCAGATGAGGATGGTGCGCCAAAGCAGATATGATTTTGACCTTTACCCGCATACCGGAAGAAAACTTCTTTCTGCATTTTCTTTGTATATGGGATGTCCAGTTCCCGAATCAGCTTTTCGTAATAACTCTGATCCCAATTATCATACATCTGCCCCATAACGGTTCCCACATCTTTCGGGGAGTACATATCGGGCAGAAAACTATCGTCCAGCACCACGCCAATATTCTCTTTTATTTCCCGTTCGGAATCCTCATAGGTTTTCCCGAAAATTGTGATTGTACCGCCATCCGGCTTGATTGTATTCAGAATGGATTTGATGGTCGTTGTCTTGCCGGCTCCATTCGCACCAACAAACCCCAGAACTTTGCCTTCCTCGATATTCATGTTCATATCTTCCAAAACAAAGTCTTCGTAGTCCTTTCGCAGACCTTTTACTGTTAATATACTCATGTAAACTCCTTTCCCGCCTATTCTTCTCTTAATAAGCGATCTACCAGCTGTTTTCTGTTTCATTTAGATACGAATCCGGTGATATTCTACTCCACGCAATCTCCAAACCTTTGATATATTGATTCATTGGCACCTACTTCCTGTCATTCCCAGATGGAAAAGGACCGTTGTAATCTTTTCTAAAGCGTTCCGCACCCGGTATTCCTTCCGGTGCCGGTCCTCGACTGTCTATCCCCATCTGAAACATCCCTGTTTCCCGAAATATACGTTCTCTCTCCTGGGCTGCTTTCTGCATCTGTTCACTAAACTGCGAGGACTGCTCGCCAAGTGCCTGCTGCATATGCTCGATGACTCGATCCAGATACTGTGCAAATATTTGCTGTTCTTCCTCATTCAAACACTCAAAATAGTTAATTTCTTCTTTTTCCGGTTCCTCAGGTATCGCATTTCGCCCTGCTTTAGTAAGATAAATCAGCATCACTCGTTTGTCCTGTTCATATGGCTTTCTCACGATAAAACCTGCCTTTTCTAACTTTGCCAGTGTTTCATTCAGAGAGACGACAGTAATTCCAAGAATATAAGACAGGTCTTTCGTTTTGATGCCATCTTTCATTTTTAGTGTTGCAAGAATACGTCCCTGACCTCTGGTAGAATCAAAACGTGGATTGTCATTCCCCATCTCGATCATTTGTTTCCTTCGTAACAGCCATTCCAATTGCGCGAATTTTTCATATAGACTGTGTTTGTTCATTATTTTCACCTAACCTTTCTGTAATCACATTGAATAAAGAGATACTCACCGGTAAAGCAATAAAACAGATAATTGCTATTTCAGGATAGAAAAATGGTCCAAGAAATGTTCCTGCAAAAGTATTTCCAAAACCATTAAAGTAATTACAAGCACAATAAATGCATCTGAAAATCCTTCTATAAGACAAGAGGGGACAGGAACAGGCTGTAGATGATTGATATGGTCTGTTATTTTTTTGTCTATTGTTGAAATTTTGGGAGATGAGGTGAAAATGTTTTACAAAAAGCCAGGGGAAATTGAAGTTCTTTTTGTAAATAAATATGGGGATATTTTCGCCATTTATTTTTTGAATAGTGGTATTTGCTTTGGATATTTAACAGGAGGAATATTAGATGTTAATATATTAACAAAGGAAATGAAAGGAGTTAGGTATGAAAAAGAATTACAAAGAAGCCCCTTTTTCAAAATTTCACTTGATGTTGTATATTGGTATAATTTTAGGGCAGGTATCATGTGGATATGCGTTAGGCATTGCCGGTACTGCTGTGACACAGGCGAAGGGTGAATTGGGGTTGAGCACTTTCTGGGTAGGGTTACTTGGAGCTGGAACTTTGATTGGACTTGCAGGAAGTCTGGTTGTGGGAAATTTGGCAGATAAGATTGGCAGAAGTAAATTAATGATTTTGGATATGATATTGTTTTCCGTGTTTTCGGTGTTGCAGATGTTTACGTCTAGTGTTGGCATTTTGATGGTTCTGCGTATTTGCATTGGGCTTTGTATTGCAGTGGATTATACAGTGGGAACAACAATAATTTCTGAGTGGTTTCCGCCGAAAGAGGGACCGATTTATTTGAGCCGATTTATTATTTTTTGGACTTTTGGTTATGTAGCATCTTTTTTTGCCGGATTAATTATGGGGAATTTGTCCACTGATTATCATATTATTTTTGTTACTTCCATAATTCCGGGTGCAATTGCAGCAATTGCAAGAATCGTTTTTGGAGTACCGGAATCGCCTACCTGGCTGGCAGCGGTCGGAAGACAGGATGAGGCTGATAAGTTGGTAGCCCAAAAGTTGGGGACTCAATATTGTGTTATAACTGAGGAGAAAAAAGAGGTCAGTGAAAATGTATCGGTAACGGAGCTGTTCAGTAAAAAATATAGAAAAAACACCCTTGTGGGCGGTGTGTTTTATGCCTGTCAGGTATTTCCATACTTTGGTGTTGGAATCTTTCTTCCTATATTAATCGCAGAATTGAACATGGGAGATGCGAATACATCGAGTATCTTATATGATGTTTTCTGTATGAGTGGTGCGTTTATAGGTACTTATCTGTGTAATCGGATTTCAAGAAGAAGTGTTCTTGTTTC
>JAUNBT010000216.1:4372-5613 GCA_030526985.1 Lachnospiraceae bacterium
CTACATTTTATATTTCTGCAATTGCACTGGGTGTGATGATTGTGGGACAAAATGGACCGATTGTGCTTACTTTGATTTCTTTTTGTGTGTATGCTTTGGCAATGTCCATTGCTGTTGTTATGGAAAATCCCTATCCGCCAGAGTTGTTTGATACACGTGTGCGTGGTACAGGGGTGGGAATTGTTATTGCATTCAGCCGGATTGGTGCTGCGGCAGGAACATTTTTACTTCCGCTTCTTGTAGAAAATGTAGGTGTGTATGGTACTTTAGGCGTTTGCCTTGTAATCTTACTTGTGGGCGGTGTTGTTTGTCAGCTGTTTGCGCCTGGGACATCGGTAAAACATTGTCAGGAAGCGCAGGCAAAACTGCAGGAGAGTTTTTCAACACAGAAGTAGGATTAGGGTAAGGATAAAAAATAGAAAAGAGCAAACTTTAAAAAATAATGTATTTATAAAAAAGAATGACAAAGGAGGATTATATCAATGTCAAAAGATTATATGAAGAGAATTCAGGCATTAAGGGAAAATTACCTGTCTCATCGCGTGGAAATGGATATTCTGGATGCTTATTATGTAACGCAGGGATTCAAGGCAACGGAAGGTCAGCCGTGGCAGATTCAAAAAGCAACTGCAATGAAAAACGTATATGAAAATAAACCGATTTTTATTCAGGATAATGAGCTCTTGGTAGGCGGGGTGGCATTTAAACCTCGTGCAGGAATTTTGAATCCGGATTCTGCCTGTTCCGTTATCGAAAAAGAGTTGGATACGATTAGCACTCGAAAATATGACCCATTTTATCTTTCTGAAGAAAATAAAAAGCTTTTTATGGAAGAAGTTGCTCCTTATTGGAGAGGAAAATGTGTTCTTGACCGTTGGAATGCGATGATGCCGGAAGATGTAAAAACAATGCGTGATGGCGGAATGCTGTATGTAGATAAAAAATTTGTCCGCGGATATGGTGAGAATACGCCGGGATGGAGAACACTTCTCAAAAAAGGTATTTCCGGAATCAAGAAAGAAGCAGAGGAAAAATTAGCTACATTAGATGATGCAAATGGAGAAGATGTTTTAAAACAGATTATCTTCTATAAATCACTGATTATTTCCGCAGAAGGAATTATTTCCCTGGCAAACCGTCATGCAGATTTAGCAGAGCAGATGGCAGAAAAAGAGACAGATGCAAAAAGGAAAGCAGAGCTTCTTAAAATAGCTGAAGTAAACCGCAATGTTCCGGCAAAT
>JAUNBT010000217.1:0-5156 GCA_030526985.1 Lachnospiraceae bacterium
TCGGAGAATCGTTATATGGTTTGCGGCAGAGAATGTTGACTACGAGAACCTGAAAGTATTTTGTATGTGTATTGTCTAATACACCTGCTTCCCTGTAATTAAACTTATCATTTAATAGTCCTAATAAGATATCCGCATTGTTCACATTTGGAATACTAATCAATATGGAACCGGAGTCTTTCAGGAAAGGAATAATATTATAAATAACGGCTGTCGGATTTATGACATGCTCTAAAACATCCAGCATGGCAATCTTGTCAAATTTTTCCTCTTTAAATCGCAAAAATTCTTCTGGAATTTCATCGTTTTCTACATTGAATAGATATACATGATTATAGCCACTTCGTTGTTTTGCAATCTGGGCAGCTGCTTCATCCAAATCAACACCTGTCATCTCGCATTTTTTTTCACTAAGTATTTTCCCAAACTTGCCTTCTCCACAGCCTATGTCAAGAATTTTATCTCCACTTTTTACATACCCAGACAGTATTGCAACATTAACATTTGGATTATCTGGAGTAACCAGAAATTCCTCATTATGATATCTATTTTCTGTCTCACGCCAAACTAATTGATTCGTTGTACCATTTCCATATTCCATTCAATCACCCTATCCTCATCTGTTGGTGTTTTTCATTATCTTATCAATTTTTTCACTGTTTCCATAAACAATTTTTGAGTCATACGGTCTTTCCGGAAAAACGCCATATTTTAGTTCTATATCCAGTCCCTTTTCTTTTATAAATGATTCAACTTTATCTTTCAGCGACACCGGTTTTCCAGTGCAAACATTGATAATACCTGTTACTTCATCCTGTGTACTTGCCGCAACAATCTGTTCTGCCAAATCTTTAACATCAATAAAGTCATATTGATTCACACCCGTCGTAAATGGAAATTCTTTCTTTCCTTCTTCAACAGCCTGTAAAAGTTTTGTGAAAATCGAACTGTTTCTTGTATCATCTCCAACAATATAGTACGCTCTCAGCCAGTATATATTCACTTCTTTCGTCTGAGCAAATAACATGAGTGCCTGTCGCAACGCATTTTTTGCCACACCGTACTGTGATAATGGCTTACAAGGAGTATTCTCATCAATTTCACCTTCCCAGAAACCAATCTCATGCATTGTTCCCATTACTGCAATATTTTTACATCCGCCTTCAATCATATCTTTTAAGAAGGTAAAATGTCCTGATAAATTCTGCATATGCTTCATAGAATTGTGAACGAAACCATCCTGCCATGCCAAATGGATGCATAAATCCGGTTTTTCAACTAATTCATACATATTTTTCTGTCCGGAAAAAATATCAACATCAAGAATTTTTGCTCTGGAATCAATTGATTTATGATTCAAATCGACTGCCAAAACTTCATGCCCATTTTTAATTAATTTTCTTACTACATGTTTTCCCATATATCCTGCTGCACCCGTTACTAATACTCTCATCTTACTACCTCCTAAAACCATCCTTTTTTATGAAATGCTCTCTTTTTAAACAAATATCTCAATGTAAATATATTTTCAAACAATCGAAGTTTTAATGAACTTCGTGCTATATTTCGCGATATTTTCCCATATATATGAACTACGTCCAACTGTCTTTCATCATTTAATTCCCACACAATCTCTGGATCTTCAAATAAAAACAGTAATTTATCCGAAGAAGGAATGCCTGTGTGAACACAATCCTTTATATCAACTTCTTTTTTTTCACCATTTGTAAACCAAAGGTCAATATGAATATCTTCCAAAAGGAAGAGCCCTTCATCACACAAATCAAATCTAAGCCCTTTCATTTGATTTGATTTTTCTTCCAATATAAACCAATGATCAAACTGTGGATAACTTTCCTGATTATCCGCTGTTATTTTCATTTGTTCATTAAATGTGGCACCTTTACTGTAATATAAAACAGCCTGGTCTTTTCCTGTCTGTGCTATAATACGTGTTTGATCCTTTTTTTCGTATTCAATAAGTTTTGAAAATTCTTTCTTCCCAAGAATAATCCCATTGTCCGCAAAACCATCTTGTATTCTCTCGTATGTTTTATTCCAATCTTCCTGATCATGGAGAGTTGCCGAAGTTTCAAGATTCTGCCAAAAACGATAGATAGCAGTAGGTTCTTCTGTATCAGCAACTCCGCAAATACGCGCAACCCGCATAAAATATTCCCAGTCCTCCATCACGTTCAATTTCTCATTAAACGTAATGCCTAACTTTTGAAATGCATTTGTTGGGAATGCTAATGTCATAAGTGGACATTTATTTACTATGAACTGAGATAGTAATTCAAAATTCTGACAATACTCACCTACTGGTTTTGTTTCTGCTCGATATCCCAGCCCTTTTAGTTCCTTCCAATTTTGTGCAAATGCATAAGAATGCAATATCTTTCCACTATTTTCTTTCGAACATTCATAAAAGCTTTCTACCCAATTATCAAACAGAATATCATCATCATCAAATACAGCGATATATTTCCCTTTTGCCAGGGAAAATCCTAGATTTAACGGAGCTGTTCGTGTTCCTTCATCCAATTCAATATACCGTATCTTGCTTTTAAACTCATCCTGCTGATCATCAATTATGTCTTTGATAATCTGTTTTCTTTTCTCCTCAACCTTATGACCCACTAAAATAATTTCAAAATCATCATTTGTCTGTCCACTCAGGCACAAAAAAGCTTCTCTTAAACCTTCTTCTCTTTTTCCCTGTGTTCTTATTAAAACTGTTAAAAACGGATTCTCCTCTGTATCTGTCTTTTTTATATTATCTTTGTACAACTGATACGTATCATCATATAGTACATTTGCTTGAAGATTATCTAAATAACTTCTTAAATTCGTATTTGGAGATAATTCATTTATCCAATTGTTATATCCTTTTTCCATTTTTCATCCTTCTTACTTTATTTGCCTATTTTAAAACGCATCTCGCAGTATTCATCTCCTAAAAAGCGTGCAATCTTATGTTCCTGATCAATGCAGTCTGGAAGCTCCCCTTCTTTTTCTCTTCTGATAAATTCATTGACCGCCTTTTTTTCGCTTTCTCCCCCATTTTTTAAAAACATCTCTTTCAAGTACTCTACTCGTTTTTGATTGGACCATTTGTAGGCCAATAAAATAGCTGCCTCTGCTGAATAATAAATTTCTGCATTTGTTGGTTTCCATCCGGCATTGACGGACAGCGTTTTTGCATGATATACAATTGCTGACGGCACATATATAATTTTATATCCAGCTAGTCTTGCACGCCAGGAATAGTCCAAATCATCACAATATAAAAAGAATGTTTTATTATCAAATCCATCAATCTCGTCAAAAACCTTTTTTCGCAATATAGTGCAAGCAGTGGATGCCCATTCGGTTTCTCCGGTTTTTTGGTCATATTCTTTTGCATGCTCTAACGGAGTTTGACGTGCCTCTGCAATTCCAACTTTTTCATCCTGCATAACTTCCATCATTTTAACCAAACAAGACGGCTCTAAAATAACATCCGGATTCATGATTAATATATATTCTGCCTGACAATCTTCAGCCATCATATTATGTCCTCTCGCTGTGCCGCTGTTAAAACCAAATTTTTTATATTTAAATTGTATCGTACCATTGAGCATTTCTGAGATTTCATTTTTATCTTCGTCTGAAAACACTGGGTTAGGAGATGCATCACCATAAACCAGGCATACCTCTATGTCGCCCTTTCGCTTTTGATAAATCTTCACAGCCTGTTTTAATGCCTTGATTGCCTTTAGCAAAGCCGATTTTTCATTTCCGTAAATTACCGATTGAACCTGAATTTTTTCAATATTATTTCCCATTTACTTTCCTCTCCATACTGTACCAAATCAGATACAGGCATGTTTATAATATAATTTTCATGTTTTTTTCTTACCACTTTCAATGCCTGGTCCAGTTCATCCTGTCTTTTATTTTGAATTTCCCTCTCATAAGGAATTCTATAAATAGATGTTGTTTTAGGCACACACTCAAAGTCAGTCATCTGCATATATCGTACCCAAAGATCCCAGTCTTCCAGATAATCTAATGTTGTATCAAATCCCCCCAGCTCTTCAAATAGCTTTTTGGAAAACATGATACATTGGATTGGAATATAGTTGTGATGACATAATTTTGTCTTGTTAAACTTCTCTTTATGTCTGCTGACATAATCTTTTACCTCATACAAATAAGGGTCTTTTTTTATAATTTTTATCGGAGTCTCGAAAGCAAATGCATAAGCCGCCAATTTCTTTGTTTTACTAATTCCAAGAACTAATGTTTCTAAATGATCTGCAAAGAAAAGATCATCATCATCTAAAAAGTTTATAAATTCACCTTCTGCCATCTGACAACCAATATTTCCAGCAACAGAACGTCCCTGTTTTTCATTTGTTGCATAATATCGAATATTCAAATCGCTAAATTCCTGCTCAATCATTGTCTTTGAAATTTCCTTACCATCCTCAACAATAATGACTTCAAAATCAGGATATGTCTGGTTTCTAAGTGTGACTAAAGTTTCCCGCAAAACAGATGGTCTCTGGCACGTCCGGACAACAACGGAGACTTTTGGTCCATTTTTAATTGCTTTTGATTTTAAAAATGCACCCTCACGGTTTATTTCATAATCCCAATCCAAAAATTTTCCTATTGTCTTGTCCTTAATTCTTGTCTTCCAAAAAAACGATGCATTTTTCCAATGCTGCATATATTTCTTAATCAACTGTCTTTTCGCATTTTTAAACGGTTCTTTATGAAATAAAATTATTTGTGCGAATAAATAGTGTCCTCGCAGTATATCGTGAATCGATCCAAAACGATATCGAAGCAACAAATTATTCTTTATTGCTTCTGTATATTGGACAGGTTTCACCTCATTTTTCTTTTGATAAGAATAGTGATGGATTACTACATCTGGACAATACTGCAGCTTATAACCCAATGCCCGAATTCTCCAGCTTAAATCTACATCTTCTGCATACATAAAAATACGACTGTCAAATCCACCTATTCTCTCAAACACATTCCTTCGCACTGCAAAAGCTGCCCCTGACATCCAACTTGTCTCACCTGTCACAGGATTATATAATTTTGGATGCTCATATGGAAGTTGACGCATTTCCCATGCACCAATGTTTTTCTCAGAA
>JAUNBT010000217.1:5166-5561 GCA_030526985.1 Lachnospiraceae bacterium
ATTTAGAATTCTTCGTTTTAAACAATGAAATGTGTTTACATCGACTTCTGTATCTATATTGATAAAACAAATAATATCATCCGCACCCATACCGGCACCTATATTATTTGCTACTCCAAAGCCATTGTTATTTTGTTGTCTATTAATTTTAAATTCATGAAATGCATTCTGGTTTTTCCACTTTTCCAATAAAGCTATTGTTTCATCAGAAGAGTTATTATCTACTATGTATATGTTTAAATCTTTTTCAGACTCATTTGCCCTTTTTAATGCTGCAAAACATTGATCTATCCATTTGCTTGAATTAAATGTTACTAATACAATATCCATGATTTCTCCAATACCAATTATAAGAATAAAACATTTTCTTTTTTATTTGCATATACACTAATTTT
>JAUNBT010000218.1:0-993 GCA_030526985.1 Lachnospiraceae bacterium
TGATAAGATGTCTTGATATCCTTATTACCAAGACGAGCATCCTGGGAAGTAGAAATTGCAGAAGAAACATCCATCAGTATAAAAATAAAGCGATAAATCAAAAGCATCAGCTCAATAATCAAATCCGGGCAATGCAGTTTCTTAAGAACTTCCAGAATATCTGTGATAGGTGTATTCAAAGAAAGAAAATACAGGCAGGATACACTGGCAAGGGCTGTTAGAATCAATTGGCAACCTTCGTATAGTGACGCGTAACTTGCAGTAAGATACCAGCGGCCCAAAGGAATTGCGAAGGCATCGAAAGGGGTGTGGCTAAAATTCAATAAAATAGCCAGTGTACTCAGAAAAAGGAAAACCATGGGAATAGTCATAAGATGCCAATAACGTGAAAAAGGGATTTTGCCTTTTTTGACAGTCAAAATCCCATTTACAGCCAGAACCAATAGGGCCATTAAGATAGAACGACTTATTACGCAGAACAATAACGTAATGGTCGCAAAGGCAAATTTTTCTCCAGCATTTATATATCGTAGTCTTGAATAATAACAAAGTTTGTCAATGACAATCATGCGTTCTTTTCCTCTTGTTTTTTACGCTCTACAAATCGTCCCATGAAAAAGGCTAAAATACCCACTCCAATACCAGTCTGAAGGCAGAAGAGTAAACTTTCTATTTCTCCGGGTAATTCCCCTCCCAAAATATTTTCAAGAAGAGGTGTATATTTTACTTCAGAGTCTGGGTCAACTTCTTCTACGACAGTACTTCCAGCATCATCAGATCCACCAAACTCTGCACCTTTTAGAGCAAAAAGGGGAACAATGACCATGAATGCCACAATGATAAGCAACAGGATAACGGTTTTTTTATTTTTAGACATGTGCTTTTCCCTCCTTGATAAAACCAATGGATTTTAATTCTGGCATGGCGTAGGATTCCAGACCAATGACAATAATTACGGTAAGGATTCCTTCGATGATGGCCAGCGGAATCTGT
>JAUNBT010000218.1:1046-5556 GCA_030526985.1 Lachnospiraceae bacterium
GCAGCAACTCCGCCTGATGCAGAGGGATGCGCCAAAGCAAGCTGGATGCTGGTTACACAATAAGTGAATAAATCACCAAAAGCAGCGGCAAGAAATACACTGATTTTACGATTTACATTCATTTTTTTACAAAGCTGATAGATTCCAAAGGATAGAAATGGTCCTGCAATCGCCATGGAGAATGTGTTGGCTCCCAGAGTAGTCAAACCGCCATGTGCCAAAAGAATTGCCTGAAATAATAAAACAATAATTCCAAGAATACTCACTGCAGATGGTCCAAATAAAATAGCTCCAAGTCCAGTACCGGTCATATGAGAGCAACTTCCGGTAACCGATGGAATCTTTAGAGAAGAAATCACAAAGATAAATGCTCCTGCCATGGCAAGAATCGTCAGAGCCCTTCGGTTGGTGGTAAGTGTTTTTCGAATGGAAAAGAATCCAGCCAGTAAAAATGGGATACAGATGACACCCCATACAACACAATAACCAACTGGAAGATAGCCTTCCATAATGTGCATGGCATTGGCAACTGGAAGTATACCAAATGACAGAGCCATAATTGCAGATACAAGTATTATTTTCTTTTGCGTTTTGTTCATGTTCCTAATCCTCCTCAATAAATTTATAAAAAAAACCGCCTGGATATAGTGGCGGCATAGAGAGTACGGGATAGAAGCACTCTTACAGCCGGCCATCGTTCGTAACCAGTGTATATCAAATATGGGGGTAGTTCTTCTGACTTCGGAGTCATAGCTTCATACTGCCTTCCCAGTTTCCCAGTGACATGATTGTATGACGCTCGTCCTTCACAGCGGCGTGACCGTGCAAGCTTTTACTTGCTTTTCTATTATCTCTTACGAGACCTCCATATGTTCAATTAGTAACAGTTTATAATAGATGATAAAATTTGTCAATTTATATACACACTTTTTTTGGCTTTTTTCAACAGTTTTCAGATTACTTGAAATTTTCATAACTTGACAAAAGCAGATATGGGATTTATCGGGTTTTCATCACTTGCAAGTTAAATAAAAATGGAAGAATCCTTTATTTAAGCCTGTTAAGGCTTATTTTTTTGTCAAATTTTATAAAAAAGTTTGTTGTATATGTTGTACGTCGTTGTACTTTATGGTATAATAAGATATGAAATTAAATTATGATAAGAAATCAAAAGACCCCACTTACTTTATTCAGAAGGGATATCGTAATGGGAAGAAAACTACAACGAAAAATATCGCCAGAATTGGTAAGCATTCCGAACTCTTGAAAATCACAGACGACCCTTTAGCTTATGCTAGGGAACAGGTTGCTTTGTACAATGACGAAGAAAAAAACAGCAGGATCACCATGGAGGTCAAAATCGATTTTGACGAAAAAATCAAAGTCAGTAAAGATCTTGTTTCTTCCAGTACCAACTTGAATATCGGCTACCTGTATCTCCAGCAGCTTTACCACGAACTGAAAATTGGATCTTTTTTTGAGCAGTTATCCGCTGATTCAAAGATTACATTTGACCCCAATACAGTGAATCGCTTTCTTACTTTTGCTAGAATTCTTTATCCGGATTCCAAGCTTGGAACTTATCAACATCTGGACCATTACTATGAAAAGCCTACTTTTTCTTACAATCACATCATGAGAACGATGGATCTGATGGCGGCGCACTACGATGAATATCTAGCACATCTTTTTAACGCAAGTCAGAAGATTGTCAAGCGTGATACCTCCGTATGTTATTACGACTGCTCTAATTATTATTTTGAGATTGAATCTCCTGATGAGGATTATGTGGACGAAGTGACTGGTGAGATCATTAAGGGGTTTCGTAAATATGGCATTTCAAAGCAGCATCAACCCGCACCGTTAGTAGAGATGGGGCTTTTCATGGACTCTGACGGGATACCACTTACCATGTGTCTTACATCCGGCTCTGATAATGAGCAAACGACTGCCATCCCTCTCGAAAAAAAGCTGACTGCCCTGCTGAAGGGAAAGAAACTGATCTACTGTGCAGATGCGGGGCTTGGTTCACTTAACATCCGAAACTTTAATTCCATGGGTGGCAGGGCTTTTATTGTCACACAGTCCATTAAGAAACTTTCTAATACTCTGCAGTCAGCGGTCTTTAATGACGTTGATTACAAACTGCTTTCCTCTGACACAGATGTATTGATTGCTGATTTAAAAGCTTTTGATAAGAACACTCCTGAAAACAAAAGTTTATACGAGGACAAGGCATATAAGATTGTAATCGCTGACAAAGCAATGGATATG
Source organism: Lachnospiraceae bacterium (assembly GCA_030526985.1). Taxonomy (GTDB): domain Bacteria; phylum Bacillota; class Clostridia; order Lachnospirales; family Lachnospiraceae; genus SIG292. The sequence continues at coordinate 3,321 of JAUNBT010000218.1, forward strand.
GGATTTTATGAAGAGAAAAAACTCAAAAATGGGAAAACCCGAAAGGTAAAATCTAAGGCAATCGTACACCAGAAAATCATCATTACTTTTTCGAGGAAAATGATGGAGTATCAAAGATTTATCAGGAACCGTCAGATAGAACGTGCTAAGATGATGTTAAAAAACCTGGATCCTGAAACCTATAAAAAAGGACCGAATGATGTAACCCGCTTTATTAAAAGAAACTCTTCCACAAAATCAGGTGAAAAGGCAATGGATCAATACATTCTGAATCAGGCCGTCATCGATGAAGAAGAAAAATATGACGGTTACTATGCAGTAGCAACAAACTTGGATGATCCGGCAAAAGATATCATTGAAGTAAGTTCAAAACGATACAAAATTGAAGATTGTTTCAGGGTAATGAAAACCAACTTTGGTGCGCGTCCTGTTTTCCATCAGACACGAGAACACATAACAGCACACTTTATGTTGTGCTATACCGCATTGCTAATTTACAGACTGCTGGAAAAGAAACTGGATATGAACCAAACACACTTTACAGTAGAGAACATAGTCGAAACGCTCCAAAACATGGAAGTCGCTAATTTAGAAGATATCTGCTATATGTCAACTTACACATGCTCGCAAGTATGCACTGCACTCAATGCAGTGTTTGATTTAAGATTAGACAAGAAGTACTACCAGCCGAAAGAACTAAACAAAAAAATAAAAGAAATTTTGAAGTAGGGTTTCCATACAACAAACTCAAAACATGAAAAGAGGTCACAAACAGCTTATTTAAGCCATTTGTAACCTCTTTTTAATTTTCGAACTGATGAAAACGGGATAATATATTAATATTCCTTATACAACTTGTCAAATCCTTTATTTAATCTGAACATTTTCTTCACAATTCATGTAGTAAACTCCAATTAATTATTTCTATATATCAAATATAAAAGAAGCTACCGTATAAAGAATATGCCCCTGTTAACAAACTTTTGTATAAATAAATTTCATACGAAAGTTTGTTAACAGGGGCATCTCTTTATACGGTAGTTTCTAATCTAAACTATAATTTTAATCCACGAACTTCACAGCCGTCCCATAAGCCAATATCTCCGCTGCTCCCTGGGTAATAGAATTGGACGCATATCTCATACAGACCACAGCGTCTGCTCCCATCTGTTGGGCATTGGCAATCATGCGCTCTTCTGCCAAGTTTCTGGCCTTGGTCATCATCTCATTATAAGAAGTCAACTCTCCTCCAACCAATGTCTTAAAACTGGCCATAATATCTTTTCCAAGGTGAACCGTCTGTACTGTATTTCCCTGCGCAATTCCCAACTCTTCATATTTCTTTCCACTAATACAATCACTTGTAGTTATTAACATAAGAACCTCCCATTCTTTCATGCGAAAACACATTGTATTATTGCTATTTTTATATTGGTATTAGATATCTTAAAAATCAGCTTTTCTCAATAATCACACCAGCCCGATAAGCTTTCAACAACTCTTTCAGTTCCTCAATTCTTTCCCGTAAAACCACGCCGGTATCGGTATCTCCCACAAGCCTGCGCTTCTCGGTCAATTTCACAGCCACACGTTCCGATTGGATATCACTTTCATGCTCCACTGCACTTTCTGCCGAAGTAAAAGGTTCATGGGCAGATAACATTAATCCATAGGAATTGTATATTAGCGTATAGCCGGCAATTCCAGTCTCCTTCTGATATGCTTTGGAGAAACCACCATCAATAACCAATACTTTTCCACCACATTTTACCGGACTTTCTCCTGAAGTGTGATGTACTGGTACATGTCCGTTAACAATATGAATTCCCTCGCCTTCCAGACCAAATTCCTTCAAGATAGAATCCACCACTTCTTCGTCTTCCAGCAAATTATAATATGGATTCTTCACTTCCACATGCGTAGCTTTATCCGCTATAAAATAACGTTCAAACGTAGTCATTTGATCTTTTCCAAATAGTGGAGAGTTGGGACCAGACCAGATATACCACAAAATATCCTCGCCCTTTTTCCGTTCTTCTGGATCCACCGCGAAAAATGCTTTCCGCACGTAAGCTTCTAAGGCATCATACAATGCTCTACCCCGATAAGTCTTTCCATAAATCTGTACTTCTTTAATACTCTTATCCTCATTCAATGGAACGCATCCGTGATATAGCAGATTCCCATTGTAGACTTTATAAAGACTACCCTTATTCAATAACAACATCATATGCTT
>JAUNBT010000219.1 GCA_030526985.1 Lachnospiraceae bacterium
CATTATTCAACAGTGAACAAAATATACAAATGCAGGAAATTGCGGTCAACGGATTGAAATTATACTTTCTGGCAATTCCCTTCATTGGCATAAATATTGTAACAACCATGTATTTCTCCGCAGTGGAAAAATCCACGGAAGGGCAAATAATCTCCCTGCTGAGAGGATTCTTATTGACCATCCCAATGGCATGTATCCTGTCATACATGGGTGGATTATTCGGTGTCTGGATTAGTGTTCCTGTAACGGAAGCTATCGTATGCCTGATTGCCTGTATATTTTGGAGGAAATACACCGACAATCTTATCACGTAACATTACTTTACAATCTATCGCATAAAATCCGAAAGCATCTGGCTGATCACTTCCTGCATTTCTTCTACACTATGTCTCCTGGAGGCAGCACATTCCTGTGCCTGCCTGCCACATAGTAAACATTTACGGAAAAAACTGCGGGACAATTTATTTCCGTCTATATCAATAACATCCATATCGAAGAGTCTTCCCAGGGGATGTGTCTCTTCGATTTTTGATGTAATGTCTTTTAAATAAGCCGCCTTTGGGCAGTCCACACAGATAATCATTTCATCCCCTGTGACTGCGTGAATTTCATCGGAATCCAATATGGAATATCCTGCTTCAGCAAGGGCGTTTATCATCTGCATTTTCCCATCATGAAAAGCCAGACGAATTTCCGGCGTTGTTTTCACAGGTCCCGGTATGTTCATGCAAAATGAAATCACCGGACATTTATACTGCTGTATATATTCTCTTTGTTTATAAGCTCGCCGCTCCCTGCATTCCAGCATTTCAGGAAGAGACACTTCCTTACCATTCAGCATATGGATTCTCCTTTACAGATATTATAATTACTTCTGTCCAGTTCCTGTTAACCTTATGTTTCATTTCTATAAGTATAGCCAATTTATAGAAACAAGACAACCGGATTCCTGCAAAAAAAGCTTAACAAATATTAATTTTACATAAAAAGGGTAAATGCGGTATGATAAAAGACAATATGGGAGGAATATACCATGACGAAAGAGAATTTTAAAAAAGGATGGATGCTTTTTTGTTTTTTTGCAAAAATCGGATGTTTCACATTTGGCGGTGGCTGGAGCATTCTGGCGCAGATGGAACAGGAATTTATAGAAAAGCAGAAATTAATCACAAAAGAAGAACTGCTGGACATTGTATCCATAGGTAAATCTGTTCCCGGTATCATGATCACAAATATCAGTACTATTTTCGGTTATCAAATAGCCGGCTGGTTTGGTGCCGTATGTTCCATGGTAGGCATCGCCCTTCCGGCAGTTGTGATCCTTTCGATTATCACATTAGGTTACTCTGTACTGAAAGACAATCTATGGGTAGCCAGCGCCTTAAGAGGAATCCGCGCGGCCGTTGTACCAATTATTTTATCCGCCACTTTCTCACTTGGCAAGTCAGCGCTCAAAGGAAAATTATGCTGGATTATCTGCATAACAGCGGCTGGATTATGTTACTTCACAACATTAAACAATATTGTAATTATCGTAATTGGTATCGGATTTGCTTTGATAAGAATGGGGGTTTTAAAAAATGGAGTTCATTAATCTGTTTTTATCCTTTATAAAAATCGGCTTCACCAGCTTTGGCGGAATGTCCATGATTCCTTTGATGCAGGATGAAATGTTACACCATGGCTGGATGAGTACCGAAGAATTTTCCAATATTATTGCCATTGCAGAAATGACACCCGGTCCCTTCGGATTAAACTGTGCAACTTTTGCAGGAATGCAGGTTGGCGGTATCATCGGCGGTCTGACAGCAGTACTCGGCGTTCTAATGCCTGCCTATACACTCACTATGATTGTAGCTGCACTTTTCGCACGATTAAAACATAGCACGTTATTTGAAGGAATATTGTATGTGATTCGCCCGATTTGTGTGGGAATGCTGATATCCGTCATTGTTGGGTTATGTATTACAAACTATTATAGTGGTCAGATTTTAAGTATCAGTGGAATCGTAATCGCAGGAATCATGCTGTATCTGATTCAGAAACAACATTGGTCCGTTCCCAAAGTAATTATCAGCTCAGCTCTTCTTGGAATTTTATTCTATGGTATCATGGGAATTGCATAATCATATTTCCAATTCTTTATCCTGTCTTCTCATAACCTTAATAAATGTTAAGAATATTCATGTTGTAATTTAAGATTTCCGCCGTATGCTGTGCTTAAAGTTAAGAAGCCAAATAATTTGGAACTACTAAAGGAGGAACAAACATGGAAATCTTAAAACCTGCAGTTGCAGGAACTTTAGAATCCAGTGATGCAATGGTTACCGTGGAGCCCACAGATAATGGGATTGAATTTGAATTAAACAGCACGGTCATCCACCAGTACGGAAATGAAATTAAGAGAATCGTTATGGAGACCTTAGATCGTCTCTCTGTAACAAATGCTAAAATTACAGTGGTAGATAAGGGTGCATTAAATTGTACTTTAAAGGCACGTGTAGAATGTGCCGTATTTCGCGCAAATGATCAAAAAGAAAATCTTCCATGGGGAGGTGCCATCCGATGACAAATCCAAATAAAAAACGTCTGAGAAGAAGTATGATGTTCTTAAACTGTCAAAAACCGGGACTGATCAAAGATCCTTACATTTATAAACCAGACTCGATCATGCTGGATCTGGAGGATGCTGTAGCAGAAGGTGAGAAAGACGCTGCCAGATATTCCTTATATCATGCCTTACAGGAAATCGACTATCACGGAGTAGAACGGATTGTCCGAATTAACGGGTTGGATACTCCTTATTGGCGGGAAGACGTCCGTGTCTGTGTAGCCGGCGGAGCCGATGGAATCCGTATTCCAAAAGTGGAAAGTGCCAATGATGTAAAAAAAATGGAAGCTGCCATTGAGGAGGACGAAAAGGCATTCGGAAAAGAATCTGGAAGCGTTCTTATCATGGCTGCTTTGGAGTCTGCAATGGGCGTTATGAAAGCATTGGATATCTGCGAGGCATCCGATAGACTGTTTGGAATTGCTCTCAGTGGTGGTGATTATACCAAGGATCTGCAAACATCCCTTACCGGAGGCGGTGTAGAATTGGCTGGCGCAAGACAGCACATGATCATTGCTGCCAGAGCTGCTAAAGTTCAGTGTTTTGATACTGTATTTACCAACCTGGATGATGAAGAAGGTTTCCGCGCGGAAGTGGAGATGATCAAGGCAATGGGCTTTGATGGGAAATCGCTGGTCAATCCAAGACAGATTTCCGTTGTTCATGAAATCTATACTCCCTCAGAAAAGGAAATTATTTTCGCAGAGAAAATTGTCAAAGAAATTGACGATAAAAAATCACAGGGAATCGGCGTATTCACAGTAGATGGTAAGATGATCGATATTGCATTCTACGATGGTGCAAAAAGAGTTCTGAATCTGGCAAAGGCTTCAGGCGTGTACAAGGGGGATTTGTAAGATGATTAATAAAGTAGGAAGAGATATTCCGGAAGAAATTCTGGAACAGACAGGAAAAGAAGTCTATCAGGGATATTTATATAAAGATGGAACCGAGTATGTAAAACACGGTCCCGTCACCAAAGTGGTTATGGATCACAATAAAAGTAAACTTGTGGATTCCATTCATGACGTATTGGTAAAATGCGGTATCAAAGATGGTATGACTCTAAGCTTTCATCATCATTTCCGTGAAGGAGATCTGGTAGTCAACATGGTTATGGAAGAAATTCACAAAATGGGAATCAAGGATCTCACCATCTGTGCCAGCTCTCTTGGCAAGGCTCATGACCCACTGGTTCCAATGATTGAAGATGGTACTATCACCAATATCCAGTCTTCAGGTGTTCGCGGTAAAATCGGCGAAGCAATTTCCCATGGTAAATTGAAGGGTCTGGCTACTATGCGTTCTCATGGTGGCAGAGTCCGTGCCCTCCTGACCGGCGAAACTATAGTGGACATTGCATTTATCGGAGCACCTACCTGTGATGATTATGGTAACTGCCGTGGTATCGGTGGCAAAAGTGATTGCGGCGTACTGTCCTATTCTGTTGTCGATGGAAATCACGCTAATAAAGTAGTTGCCATCACAGACTGCCTGGTTCCGTTCCCCAATTTCCCTGCACATATCGAAATGACAAGAATCGATTACGTATGTGTTGTGGATGCCATCGGACAACCGGAGAAAATTGCCACAGGAGCAGCAAAACCCACTACAGATGTACGTAAATTAATGATGGCAGATTATTGTACCAAATTCGTCATCAATGCCCCCTATTTCAAAGACGGTTTTTCCTATCAGACCGGAGTTGGCGGAGCCTCTATTGCCTCTACCAATTCTCTGATGAAAATCATGGAAGAGCGTGGAATTAAAATGGGATTCGGCGTTGGAGGTCTGACAAAATCCATGTGCGATCTTCTCGATAAGGGACTCGTAAATTGTCTTCTTGATACACAGGATTTTGACCTGGATGCCGTTAAAAATGTGAAAAATGCCAGACATTTCCGCATCAGTGCCGGTGCGTATGCCAATCCATTTAATAAAGGTGCCTTTGTAAATAAACTGGATTATGTAATTCTGGCAGCTCTGGAAGTAGATGTAAACTTCAACTGTAATGTAGTTGTCGGTTCTAACGGAATTATTACCGGTGCCCAGGGCGGACATCCGGACACTGCTGCAGGTGCCAAATGTACCATTGTCATCTCCCCACTCTTACAGGGACGCATTCCGGCAATTTGTACCGATGTGACAACCGTTACAACGCCCGGAGAGACCATTGATGTTGTTATTACAGATTACGGGGTAGCCATCAATCCTCTTCGTCAGGATTTAATTGAAGCCATGAAAGACGTAGACGATATTCCTTTCCGTACCATTGAAGAACTTCGGGATATGGCATATGAAATTGCCGGTGAACCGGAGAAAGTACAGTTTGGAGACCGTGTCGTTGGCATTATAGAAAGCCGGGATGGTACCATTATGGACGTGGTAAGAGAAATCAAGCCTTTTACCTTTAGCGAATAAGAGAAATAAAGGAGACAGATACTATGTCTATACACGCACAGAAATTGCAACATCAGTCAGAAAATTTCAAAATTGCAAAAGTAATCGGCAATCTGGCAGAAAAAGCAATGCTGGATGAGGTATTCACGACCCCAAAACCGGGATTGGTAGATTGCTATTCCAATGGTGCACATTTGGACATGGATCTGTCTCTTTTTTGCAAAAGTGCCAAAGCCATCACTCCCCATATGACGCAAATGGCACTTCTTGGCGCAGATTCTGTCAATCTTAATACAAATTTGTTTCAAAAGATTAGAAAAATTGGAATTGAAGCAGAGAAAGCAATGTTTCATGCGACGAATGGTGTCAATACACATAAAGGAATGATTTTTTCCATGGGCGTCTTTTCCACTGTAGCAGGATATTGTTTTCGCCATAACTACCAATTAACCGACTCCACTCTGTTTTTTCTGGAACAACAGCTTGTAAAAGAAACCCTTCAAGAGGAATTACAGCAGCTTCAATCGGAACCTGTAATGAATA
>JAUNBT010000220.1 GCA_030526985.1 Lachnospiraceae bacterium
CGACCTACAAAAACTTTTTGCAACTTTCTACAAAAAGGTCTTGCAAAAAACAGCTTCATAGTAAACCGATTCAAAAGTCAAGGACTATTTTTGACAGAAATAAGGGGATGTAGGAATTCACGTTAGTACACCTGACCCCCAATGTACCCAAGTCTGGGATAAGCGTAGATATTGAAGGATAATGCATACAAATGCACAAAACCCTCTCGACCATGATGGCTGGGAGGGCTGTTTTCTAAAACACAATATTTCTTTTAATCTTTTGTCGCTGTTCTTCAGTCAAAATGGAATGCTCCACATAGCAATAATTGTTATGCAACCACGCAACTGTCTCTCTTCTATAACATGCATTTGGTTTTACTGTCTTTGCTGTTCTAATATCGAGCTTCCCTTGAGCAAATTTACAACTCATAAATCTATTTGTGCCATCTCCAGTAATCAACAACTGGTCAATCAATATTTCTTCTTCGATATTATCTTTAGCAAGCGTACTTTCGATTTTCTTGATATAAGTTAGAAGACTTTCAAAAGAAAGACATAGAACCAATCTGTCATAGTCTTCTGCATTTGTTTTTATTATAGTATATTCACTCATAACAGATATTCCCTTCTTCCTTTATTATTGTTCAGAACAAATCAATGCAATACATTTTTTTATTATCTCGTCGGCTTCATCTTTTGTTTCGATAAATCTTGTATTGTCCGCCGTACCCATAATATCCCCAAAATGAAAATCTGTGTCTCTTTGTGACTTATAGTAGTTGAAACAATTTTCTATACTCCTGTTTTTACTGCGGTCTGCAAAGGATTCTGTCACAACATATCGCGGTGGAGCCACTGTTTTATCTAATCCAAAACAAGTAAATTGCCTTCCAGCATTTCCGCCTGCCTCAGTTATCAAATATTTAATATGCCCCTCTAACGCTCTCAATGCAGGGACGCATACATGGAATACTCTTCGCTCTCTACATAATGTGTCATATTAATTATTGACTGCTTTATCAATCGTTTCAACCCAACAGGATAATTGCTCGGTAGCCCATTTTCAATCGGTCTGTATGCCTCTGCTACAATATCATTTTTTATGCTTATTCTGTATGCGTTTCCAAGAATTTGCTCTACATGGCTGTCATCATATAGTTCAACAATTGTTGAGGTTATAATCTGAAATAGGTAATTATTTTTCCCCTGTAACAAAAGTTTGTGTTGACCTGTCGTAAATAATGTCACAGTCACGCAATCTGTCTTTAACTTAAACTTGTAAATCAATTTATCCGGCTTTGAAAATACCGTGTGTGTTATATTAGCATCGGAATCTTCAACAAGTTCTACAAAAGCATTGAAATCATCCTGTTTAAAATATGCAATTGAAAACCAATTATCTCCTTTAACAGCAACTTTTTTTCTATCAACTAACGCAGATTTGGCCAATTGGTCTGCCTTCTCATTATAAACAACATTGCTGTGTCTGGGAACTTTTACAAATACGACTTCCAGAAAATCCTTAAACTTTGCTTTATAAAGGTTTACATACATCTTTCCGACTTTAGAATTAGCTTCCCATTCACCACTAATCCACTTTGATAAGCCCTCATAATCATTTTCGTTAGTGGTCGAGTAGACGCACCCCTTACGGTCATGCGCCCCTCACAGAAATCCGGACGTGCGGCTTTCCCGCATCCGGCTCTTTACGGAACTGATTATTCACTCCTGTCATTCAAATACACTGACATAAATCTTCGCTCTGACCAGCGGATAACTGTTATCAATCATATTTAAGAATTGTACCCAGTTGTAGCTCTTCTTCTGGCTCCTTCTATTCAGCCAGTAGAACAGGCTCTTCATGACATTGTAACGAAAAGCCCCTATTCGGTCAGAATTGTCAGTGATTCCATAGTAATGGAAATATCCAGTTAATATCTGATTCAGTTTACCTATTATGTCTTTCAGTTTCTCGCCACGCATCGTTCCCAGCATAGCATGTACTTCTTTACATTTCCTGGCAAATTTCTTCCTACTGGTCTTCCTCTTCACCCTGAATCTACCATTCTTGCTTCTTGAACAATAGTGTGTAAAACCCAGAAAATCAAAAGTCTCCAGTCTGGTTCCTTTCTTTTTGCAGTTATGTTCCGCAAATCGTCCGAATTCTATCAGTCTGCTCTTTTTCTCCTCTAAGCTCAATCCAAAGTGTTCCATCCTATGTTTCAGTCTTTCATAGAACCATTCCGCATCTGATTTGTATTGAAAACAGCATACGAAATCGTCAGCGTAGACCACCAGACCTGCATATCCCCTCAGTTTCGGCTCCACTATTTCTTTGAACCACCAGACCAATACATAATGCATATAGATACATGATATGATTGGGGAACATACAGAGCCCTGCCCACTTCCTTCTTCCGTTGCTTCCACATGGAAATCTTTCATGATTCCTGTTTTCAGCAGTCGTCTTACCAGTCTTGTGATATTGGGGTCCTTGATTTTTGATTCTATGAACTTCACAATCCATTCATGGTCTAGATGTTGAAAGAAACCTTTAATATCTGCGTCGAGCACATAACTGGTCGGTCTTAGCTGTATCATCGTATTCAGCCTTTTAATTGCTGTATGGCATCCTCTGTTCGGTCTGAATCCCATCATTTCATCATAGAAATGTGGTTCGAACACCGCTTCGAGGATTCTTCTCAGCGCTTCCTGTACCAGTTTATCTTCATAACAATAAATGCTCAGTGGGCGCAGCTTTCCGTTCTCCTTTTCTATCTCTACCAGTCTTGCTGGTTTCGGTCTATAGGATTTCTTCTTGAGCTGTTCCACCAGTCTGCCCAGATTTTCTTCCAGATTCCTGCCGTATTCCTCCTTGGTCACTCCATCGATTCCTACCGCTTTCTTTCCGTCCATCTTTTCATGACAGTCCTTTAGCATCTCTTCGTTAATCAAATGTCCCAACGAGGTAAAGAACATGTTCGGATTTTCTCTTGATAATTGTGATATTCTCGCCAATTTCGTTTCCATTAGTTCTCCTATCTCTGTGTATAGCTAATGTTTCCTCTTTGATATGATTCCGCAGACCAGAACTGCGAGGAACAGTTCTCTCTCGACTTCCCTCCGGTATTTATTTTGTTCATACCTTCCTCGGTACTATTCGGGTCTCCGACTACCCTGTGCTCCTTTGCCCGCCTTCTTTTGTTGTTGGGCATACCCTATTGTTACACGTAATAAGGAAGCGCAGGGTTCTCTCCAGTTGACGCATAATCCTTGTATAACATGAACAGCTTACCAACACCGCAAAGGTATGCGAAATCTCACCATTTCGATAAACGCATATATTGTCTTCCACTCAGGCGAAAGTGTCGACCCTCTGACAAATTGGGATTTCGGTGCTAAATCACTGTCCCTATTAGCTAACTGTTTACGCTTAGTCCACAGGCCGTTACCGCTGTAGACTCAAAACTCGCTTCAAGTGCCGTGGTTAGCGGCTTACTTGGTAGGATTTCCACCCACCGGATTATTCGCCCTTAGCTGGACGCACCACCTGACCCCCAATGTCTCACAGTCTTATTGTTTACAAAACTTTAAGATTTTTATTTTTTCTTTCGAGTGCCTGACACTGGGTGCTCTCACATAAATCCTGCTAGACTCCAAGTACTTTGGCATATTTATATACTTCTTTATAATCGTCAAATTTCTCAAAAAAATAGTAATGTGCCAATATCTCCATCAAGTTCTTATCTTCTTCACAATCAATATCTAAAACAGCTGTATCTTTCATAATTATTGCATCTGCTTTTGAATTAAAAAAAGTCGATGCTTCTTTGCAAATTAACGCCTTGGGTTCATAAACATATATTGAGGCATTCATATCAAATACTTCTGGCGTTTCTTGGCGTGATATATATTTAGCATGAATAACTTTTTCATAGAAGTTTCCGACTCTTTTTGCCATATTAAAATATGGATTTTTTCTAGCTTTAGATAAAGAATATACTACGTCAGCTTGTTTATTCTCTTCTTTTTTTCTAATTGCATCCATCACATTTTTTACAGTTCTCAGTGGAGATGTGATATCTAAATCGATTACGTAATCAAATTCTATTTCCCAATGTTTTTGAGATTTAAGAAGCGTATCTTTTATTACGGTCACCTTAGCCACTCTATCTCCTGCTAATTTTTCCTCTCGTTCTATGTGTAATACAGGAAGTTTTGACTGATTATTGACTATCCTCACTAATTCTTCACTATCAGTATTTAATACTACCTCACACTTATGCCCAGCTTCGTTTAATCTTTCAATCACTAATTTGATTGCTGCTAATGTATAATACACTAATGGAATACCATTGAAATCACTCACATTTTTATTTTCAAGTCCTTTAGACCCTGCTCTTCCACAAATTGTAAATAAATAATTCATCATTTCCTCCCAAATGTATTTTTCAATAATTTATACGCTTTATTTAAATCATTTGTATTTTTCTGTTTGCCATCAATAATTGCAAAAAAGAATAGTAATTCTGCTTTTTGAAAATCATCCCTAGTTTCTTCAAACTCTATACATTTCCCTGATTTCAAATAAGAAATGGAATTTGATAATAAATCAACTTCTATTGTATCTTCATGGGTAAAAATCATTAATTTCCTTATATCTTTTCTGCCAAAATAGTCAAGATGCACTTGTACAACAGCTTGATTCAATTTCGCAATATATACTGATATGTCGTCACTATCTATTTCTAATGATGAAACATGGTCTCGTATATTATATATTTTTCTTACATCGCCAAATAAATATGATAAATAATCCAATTCATGTATTAAATCTAAAGAAACACCTCCGCCCTTATTTTTTATAGAAGAATAGCACTGACGATAATCAATCTCTTTTCTCCATTCTGGAAGATATGATGAGCAAATTGCTATTGCAGATAAAACATTCGTAGGATCAATATTATTCTTAATATGTTGTATAACCTTTTTATATCTCACTGGACAAGCCACATAAAAAATACAATTAGGATTTATTACATTTAGTCTCTCGGAATCACTCGCAAATATTGGTTTTTCAATAAAAAGAGCCTTTGTTTTCCATTGATACTTTTCAATTGTATCACAATGCATAAATGTTGAATTAGTGACAAAAATTATATCATAATCATCATCTATATCATCAAGATAACTATATGTATTATTTATTAAACTTTCAATCTCTTCTGGTTTTTCTCTATCAGTACTTCTAATCCAGTCAATTGTAAAACATTCATGTCGCATACCTAAAATTTCTGATATATTTTTTAAATGTCTACTTCCAATTGAACCTAACCCACAAAATGCAATTTTCCATTTTTTAGACATTTTATAAATTTTCCTCCATTCTATCCATAACATCCAGTACTTTTTGATCTTTATTAAAATCGTATATAGGTTTTATTCCATTTTGAACTTGATTAAAAAAAGCTACTATTTCATTACTATACGCATCTTCAACAATATTTCGACTATAATTATTATTATGTTCAAAACTATCATAAAGTTCTATATTCTTTTCTTCTTTT
>JAUNBT010000221.1:0-5284 GCA_030526985.1 Lachnospiraceae bacterium
CTGCCATGCGCCCGGTATTAAAACGGGGTGAGAATGAAATTTCGGATTACGAAGCAGTGTTAGGTGTGGCAAAGGCCTTAGGTATGAAGGATGAATTAAAGGGATGGGAAACTCCGAGAGACTGCTTTAACTTAATGAGGGAATGTACAAGAAATATGCCTTGCGACTTTACCGGAATTACCTGGGAAATGCTTGAAAACTCCCATGGTATCCAGTGGCCTTATCCGGAAGGGACCAAAGAGACGAGGGAGCAGAGACGGCTTTATGAAGATGGAAACTTCTTTACACCGACAAAGAAGGCACAGTTTATTTTTGAAGAGGTAAGAGAAAATCCACTGCCTTTAACAGAAGAATATCCATTTTTATTCAATACGGGAAGAGGTTCCGTCGGACAATGGCATACTCAGAGCCGGACAAAGGAAGTAAAATTTGTGGAAGATGTGTCAGCGAAGAAAGCTTATCTTTATATGAATACAAAGACGGGCAAAAAGTATGACATTAAAGAGATGGATGAAATCCGGGTTTATTCAGTAAATGGACAAAATGCAGTATTCCATGTCAAATTGACGGATAATGTGACGGAAGGAGAGCTCTATGCTCCGATTCATTATGTGGAGTGCAATAAACTGACTCCATCTGTGTACGATTCCTATTCAAAGGAGCCCTCTTACAAGGCAACTCCCGTTCGGTTTGAAAAATGTCAGGAGGAAAAACATGTATCGGATAAAAATTGACAGAAGCAGATGTATTGGATGTCTTACCTGCGTAACTGCCTGTGTGGTAAGCCATGAAACAGAAAGCGGCGATGCCAGAAACCGTGTGACGATTGACAGTGAGACAAGACCGGCACCGATTTTTTGCCGCCACTGTGAAAAGCCGGAGTGTGTCTATACCTGTATGACCGGAGCGATGAAAAAAAATCCGGAGACAGGTTATGTCGAGTATGATAAAGAACAGTGTGCAAGCTGTTATATGTGTATTATGTCCTGCCCTTATGGTATTTTAAAATACGATAGTATCAATCATTTAGAAATTATGAAATGTAATATGTGTGTCCATCGAAGTGAGGATGGCAAAGGAAACCCGATGTGTGTGGAAAAATGTCCGATGCAGGCAATTACATTTGAGGAGGTGAAGGAATGAGATATATAGTATTAGGATCTTCCGCAGCTGGAATAAACGGTGTAAGAACATTGAGAAAATACGATAAAAATGCAGAGATTAAGCTGATATCCAAAGACAGTGATATTTATTCCCGCTGTATCCTTCATCATTATCTGAGTGGTCACAGAACCAAAGAGAGACTTAACTTCGTGGAACCGGATTTTGAGAGACTTTACCGTGTTGACTGGATCAAAGGAAAAGAGTGTACCGGTGTCGATGTGGAGAAAAAATGTGTTCTGTTAGAGGATGGATCTTCCCATAGCTATGATAAGCTTTTGATTGCCACAGGAGCCCATACGTTTATTCCGCCTGTTCCTCACTTAAAAGAGGCCAAAAATCTGGTCGGATTTCGAAATATCGATGATATTGAGATTTTAAAAGAAGAGACAAAAAATTGTGAAAATATTGTCGTGATGGGTGCCGGACTGGTAGGAATGGATTGTATTTCCGGTCTTTTAGAGAGAGGGAAAAAACCTGTTGTCGTGGAAATGGCAGGCTGGGCACTTCCAAAGCAGTTAGATGAAAAAGCGGCTTTACGCTATCAAAAAAAGATGGAAGAAAAAGGAGTCGGACAGTATTATGGAATGGGAATCAAAGAGGCCGTTTTAAATGAGGAAGGAAAGATAACCGAACTGATTTTATCTGATGAAAGCCGTATTCCCTGCGACTTCTTAGTTGTAACAGCCGGAGTCCGGCCCAATGTGGAATTTTTAAAGGACTCTGGTATTGAAGTAGGCAGATGGGGACTTGTGTACGATGAGACAGGACGCACCAATGTTCCTGATGTTTATGGAGCAGGAGATGTATCTGGTTTATCTCCAATCTGGCCTGTTGCCGTAAAAGAAGGAATTGTGGCAGCTTCCAATATGACAGGGAGACCTGCAAAGATGGTTGACTTTTTTGCGAGCAAATCTACGATGAATTTCTTTGGAATTCCAGCGATGTCCCTTGGAAGAAATCAGCCGGAAGAAGGAGAATGTGTAGAAATCTCTGAGACAGAACATACCTATAAAAAAATTATTCACCACGATGGAAAGATAGAAGGAGCTGTCCTGGTAGGCGATTTAAATTATGGCGGTATTTTACAGCAGCTGATTGCCCGCCGAATCGATATATCCAAAGTGAAAAAGCCGGTTTTTGAGATTGATTATTCTGACTTTTTCCATACCCGTGAAAACTTTGAATATTATTATGAAGGAGAGTAATATGAACCGATTAGAAAGAATACCCGTACCGGTGCTGCCTGCTTTTGTGGGCGCCCTGACCCTTGGAAATGTATATGCCGGATTTGGATATACCTGGATCAGACATCTTACGATGTGGGCAGCCACGATCCTGATTCTTTGTTATCTGGTAAAATTGATTCGCTGGCCGAATACCTGTATCAATGAATATAAAAATGTGGTGCCAGCCAGTCTTTATGCCGGATTTACTATGGTCCTTATGATTCTTGGAAGCTATTATTTTGATTATAGTCCGTTGATTGGAAAAGGAATTTATACAATTGCCCTGATTTTACATGGGATTCATATTCTTGTATTTACCTATCGCAATGTGATTCGAAAACGGGACATTAATACTTTTGTACCAAGCTGGTTCGTGACTTATAACGGTATTATGGTAAGCTGTGTGGTTGGTGCTTCCATGAATATGGGCGGAATTTTAAAATATGTTGTTTATTATGGAATTGTGATTTATTTTGTTTTGATTCCGATTATGATCTGGCGGCTGCTTAATGTGGAGGTAAAACCACCGGTGTATCATACAATGGCAGTTGTGTTAGCACCGTGCAGTCTCTGCCTTGTCAGCCTGATGAATGTGATTGAGAATCCAAATAAAATTCTGGCATGGATTTTATACCTTTGCGTGCTGGCCTCTTTCTTGTTTATTGTTTTGAAATTGCCGAAATTTTTCTCTTTTCCATTTGCACCGGGATATGCAGGTCTGACCTTCCCTATGGCAATTGGAATTGTGGCAACCTCAAAAATGACTGCCTTTTTAACTTCCATCGGACAAGAGAAGGCTGCGGCCATTACCGGACAGATTGGAGGAATCCAGCTGTATATTACAACAATGATTATTGGATATGTCATGCTTCGATTCCTGATGATGGCACTTTCTGTAAGAGAACAAAAAGCGTAAGAAAAAGGGGATAACATGCTGGCAGGATGTATTTTGACTGGGGGAAAAAACAGGAGAATGGGAGGGCTAAAAAAATTGTTTTTGCCCTTCGGCAGTGGCACATTCTTAACGGAACTTTTAAAGGCATTTGCTTCTTTGGAAACAGTGTATCTTTCTGTTGAAAAGAAAGAGCCCTATGAAAAAACAGGTATGCTTCTTGTGGAAGATGAATATAAAGAAATCGGACCGCTTGGCGGACTCTATTCCAGCCTGCATTTTGCAAAGGAGGAAGCACTCTTAGTGGTGGCATGTGATATGCCCTTTGTGGATCAGCGTGTTGTTTTACAGCTGTCTGAGGCCTGGGAGAAGTATCATACTTCCATTGTGGCTGTGGCGGAGGAAAAGGTACAGCCGCTGTTGGCTGTCTATGAAAAAAAGACTCTTCCAGTGATAAAAGAGCAGATTGAAAATGAAAATTATAAGATGATGGAGCTGTTAAATAGGATTGATTACAAGACGGTCGTCTTAAGAGACAGTCATCGGGCGGTCCAAAATATTAACAGTAAGAAGGATTATATTCGTCTAATCAGAAATGATGGAAAGGGGAATGGAAAATGATAACGGTAAAAGAGGCAGTCAGCTGCCTGCAAAAAGAAACTTCTGTCATTACAGAAATGGAAAAAGTATCTTTATTTGAATCGGTAGGAAGAATTCTCGCAGAGGATGCGGCAGCGCTCTTTGACCAGCCGCCATTTCCCAGATCTCCTTTAGATGGATATGCAATCCGGGCAAAAGATTCTGTGAATGCTTCTAAGAAAAATCCTGTGACGCTTAAGGTGATTGGAGAAGTCTGCGCGGGAGCAGTATTCTCGGCCGCTGTAAAACAGGGGGAGGCGGTGCGGATTATGACAGGAGCTCCGATTCCAAAAGGAGCTGATACGGTAATAAAGCAGGAAGATACGGATTATGGCATGGAGAAGGTACAGATTTATGATTGGCTGAGTCCGTATCAAAATTACTGTTATCAGGGAGAAGATTACAAAGCAGGGGATGTACTTCTAAAAAAAGGAACTGTTCTTGACGGCGTTGCTGTGGGGATTTTAGCCAGTCTTGGATTTTCGGAGGTCTTAGTTTATAGAAAACCAAGAGTTGGAATTATCTCTACAGGAGATGAAGTCATGGAACCGGGTGCAGACTTAAAGCCGGGAAAAATATATGATTCCAACTTATATCTTATTGGAGCGAGATTAAAAGAACTTGGAATTACACCTGTTTTTTTGCTTCACTGTGAAGATAATCCGGAAAAAATGACGGAATTGATTCGAAAAAAAGAAGGAGAAGTCGATCTTCTTATTACCACAGGCGGTGTGTCTGTCGGGAAAAAAGATATTATGCACGAAGTGCTGAATCTTCTTTCGGCAAATCAATTGTTTTGGAAAGTGGCCTTAAAACCGGGATCGCCGACTCTTGCAGCATTGTACGAAAAAACATTATTAATCTGCCTTTCAGGAAATCCTTTCGGTGCAGCAGCCAACTTTGAACTGTTAGTCCGTCCGGTCCTCGCTGCATTAACTGGGAGCCGTAAGTGGGAGATGAAGAGAGAAAGAGCGATTTTTCAGTGCGATTTTCCAAAGGCAAGCAAGAATAGAAGATATATTCGGGGATTTTATAACGAGGGCAAAGTGTGGATTCCCGAAAGAAAGCATTCGTCCGGAATTCTTTCTACTATGGCGGGATGCAACTGTTTGATTGAGATTGAACCGGGAAATGCCGGATTAAAGAAAGGATATACAGTATGGGTGAATCTTCTTTAGGGAAAAAAAGGAATATTCCCTTTGTTTTTGCTGTAAGCGGATATAAGAACTCTGGGAAAACAACGTTGTTAACCCATTTGATTGAAGAACTGACGGAACGTGGATATAAGGTAGCAGTGATCAAACATGACGGTCACGATTTTGAGAGTGATGTGCCGGGAACGGACAGCTGGCGGCATCAAAAA
>JAUNBT010000221.1:5294-5532 GCA_030526985.1 Lachnospiraceae bacterium
CCGCAGTATACTCTAAAAATCGTTTTATGGTTACAAAGCAATGGAAGGAACCAGATGAACAAATGCTTATAAAGATGTTTCCTGAAGCTGATATTATTTTGTTAGAAGGCTTGAAAAACAGCAGTTATCCAAAGTATTTTTGCGATTATCCCAATAAAATTCCGCCAGCGGGAAAAGAGTTAGCGGATCAAATTGAAAGTATGATGGATACCGAGTAAAAGAAGCAGGCATAGGAAGA
>JAUNBT010000222.1 GCA_030526985.1 Lachnospiraceae bacterium
AAAGCAGTGTTTTCCTTTTATCTATTTGGGATATTTCATTTCTTTTTTCTGCCTGGAAAAGGTCAATCAACTGTAGTTTATTTATCTCTTTTCTATTCAAAAAATGTACAAATACAAAAATCAGTCCAAAAAACAAAATACTTAATATCACAGCTGCAAAAGAAAATACCGGATGAAAGCCTTCTAACGACTGGCCCGTCAGCTTTGCTGTCATCATGGCAAGTCCCTGAGACATAAAAATCCCAAGTACAATTCCACCAATCAGTGAGCCTGTTCCAATCAAAATCATTTCCCGCATTAATAATGTTCCAATATCCTTACGGCTCATTCCAAGAGTAAGATAAATCCCAATCTCCCGTTTTCTTCTGCGAAGCATAAAATAATTTGCATACACAACCAGAAATCCCATTACAGCGCAGATAAAAACAGATACCACGCCAATCACACCTACTGCAAAGGAGAGATAATTCATATGATCCGATAAACCAATCATCTTAAACTGAGCCTTAAGCGAATTAAAAGAATAAAATAAGCTAACTGCAATGGTCAATGTCAAAAAATATACCAGATAATCCCTACTGCTTTTTCTGACATTTTTGGAGGCCAGCTGACCAAAGACCTGGTGATTGACTCTGGTTTTATCTGTAGAACCCA
This sequence comes from Lachnospiraceae bacterium, assembly GCA_030526985.1. GTDB lineage: Bacteria > Bacillota > Clostridia > Lachnospirales > Lachnospiraceae > SIG292. The sequence continues at coordinate 655 of JAUNBT010000222.1, forward strand.
TGGCTATTTCCTCCTCCCGACAGAGCAGTCACCTGCATAATTTCCCGAAAAAATTCCTCCCGGCTGCTATCTCCTTTCACAAGCTCATGAAAAATCTTTCCATCCTTTAAAAATAAGATTCTCTTACAATAACTTGCACTGAAGGCATCATGGGTAACCATAAGAATTGTGGCATGTTTTTTCTCATTCATAATCTGAAAAGACTTTAACAGCATTCCCGCTGATTTAGAATCTAATGCCCCAGTCGGTTCGTCTGCCAGCACAAGTGCCGGATTGGTCACAAGGGCTCTCGCACAGGCAATTCTCTGCTGCTGTCCACCAGACATTTCATAGGGAAATTTATCTAAAATATCTACAATCTCCAAATCCCTTGCTGCAAGTTCTACCTTTTCCTGAATCTTTTCCGGTTCTTCTCCATTGATTGCCAATGCAAGTGCAATATTATCCCGTCCACTCAAGGTATCTAAAAGGTTGAACTGTTGAAAAACAAATCCCAGATCATTTCTCCGATAATCTGCAAGCGCCTCCTCATCCAGTGCCGTAATATCTTTTCCTTTGATATAAATATGTCCAGCCGTCACCCGGTCTATCGAAGCAATGCAGTTTAAAAGGGTGGATTTCCCGCTTCCGGAGGCTCCCATAATGCCAATGTATTCCCCTTTTTCCACTTCAAAACTAACCATGTTTACCGCTTTCGTCAGACTTCCTTTATTTTTATAAAATTTTTCTAAATGTTCAACAATCAAAACTGAGTCCATTCTTTTTTCCTCCTTTTCTTTGCTGAACTCAGTATATCACACCCCTTCTCCTTTCTTCCACAGATGTTGCTAACGCCAACATTACATTTTTGTAATGTTACACATTATTCGGCCGCCGGAATGTAAAATAGAATCCGAGTTCCCTCTCCGCATTTCGAATGAGCCTCCACTTTAATCTCCATTTTTTCACACAATGTTTTACATAAATATAAGCCCATTCCCGTTGATTTTTTATAGGCTCTTCCATTTTCACCGGTAAAACCTTTTCGAAAAATCCGTTTGATATCCTTATCGGGAATTCCAATTCCATTGTCTTCTACACAAAAAATAATCTCATGGTCTACTTTTTGTGCGGATAAAATCAGGCTGGGTGGACGGTCTTTTGCACAGTATTTCACTGCATTCTCCAGCACTTGCCCTATGACAAAAGAAAACCATTTTTCATCTGCAAGAATCTGCTGGTCCAGATTTTCAAAAACAGGGGTCATTTGTCTGGCAATGAGAAATCTTGCATTCTTTTTGACCGCTTCCATCGCCACACTTTTTAACGAGATTGGTTTAATCTGATAATCTTCCCACAGATGACTACTCTTTGTATAGTATAAAATCTGTTCCACATAATGTTCAATTTTATCTACTTCTTCCATGATACTGCTGACAGAACTGCCTGGATGATTTTTTGCCACCAGTCCCGCTGCCGCAACTGGGGTTTTAATCTCATGAGCCCATAATTGAATGTATTCCTGATATTCCTGCAGCTCCCTTTTTCCTTCTGCAATCCTATCATTTTGGTATTTACTGCTTTCTTTTAAAATGTGATATAGAATCTGTCCTTCATAAAAAGAAGGTTCCTCTATTAATTCTGACAGATAGGTTTTTTCCTCCGTCTGTTTAACTGTTTCTATTAAATAATTATAAAATCTGTATTTACGCCCATAATCGTAGCCTGCTAAAAAGAACAGCCCTGCCATATATAAAATTGTCACAAAGAAAACAACTGCCAACGGAGTATCCTGCACAAGCAAAAATCCACCACAGACTACGCAGATTAAAACCGCTGTTACAAAGATTACTCTTTTATCTGCCAAATATTTTTTCAGACTCATATCATATACCCCTGTCCCCGTCTTGTAATTAAATAATCTTTTAATCCCAGCTGTTCTAATTTTTTTCGCAGTCTATTGATATTCACTGTCAAAGTACTGTCCTCTACAAATTCTTCCATCTCCCAAAGATAACGGATCAATTCATTTCTTGGGACAATATTTCCAGCCTGTTCCATCAAAACACGCAAAATTCCCATCTCATTTTTCGTAAGATCAATTTCTTTTCCCTGATAAGACGCCTTACTTTTCATCACATCAAGGGAAAGTCCCTTATGTGCAAAAATACAGGAGGTTGTTTTTCCGTATACCCGGCTTAAAACAGCAGAAATATGGGCCAAAAGGATATGAACATTATAAGGTTTTGTAATAAAATCATCCGCCCCTGAATTCATGCTCATCAATTCATCCATATCGCTGTTCGAACTGGTCACGACAATAATCGGGACATCTGATTTTTCCCTTAATTTTCGACAGAGATACATGCCATCGTAAAATGGCAGATTCAAATCAAGCAGCACCAAATCCGGTCCCGCTTCCATAATCTGTTCTACCACATTTTCAAAATCTTTTGTTAAAATGCAGGAGTAACCGTTCTTTGTTAAAAGATCTGCCAACTCCTGCCTTATTTTTTCTTCATCTTCCACGATAAATAGCTTCTGCATTTTGTCTGGCCTCCAATCAACCTCTTCCTTCTTTTTATACATTTCGCTTGCCGACTTTTTACTATTATACCAAACTCATGCTATGGTTGCCAGCTATCTGGTGAAAGTAATCTTTACGCTTCCCTTTCCCACTGCCGCAGCAAGGCCAGAAGGATTTTCTATAAATCCAAGCTTCGTATAATCGTATGAAGTGGAAAATGTTTTATAAAACAAGACTAGGCAATCATTCCCATACAGCATAAGATCCCCTGTATTAATCTTATCGATTGATTTTTCATTTTCTGGTAAATTCTTATCCATGTAGTGATACTTTTCATTTCCATTCAGTTCAGACATTGTCAGAGTGAGGGGCAGCATTTTTAAAAATGCTTTTCCCGCCTTTGTATTGTATATCTGTGCGGAATAGTTCTTTTTGTTTATCCGGATTTTGATCTTTGTTGTTTTTTCTTTCTTTTTTACAGTAATCTTACAAGAATAAGTATCTCCCTTTATCTTCGCCTTAATGACTGCTGTTCCTGCTTTCTTCGCAGTCACCTTTCCACTTTTGTCGACTGATGCAACCTTCTTTTTCGTGGAACTCCATGTTACGGTTTGATTTTTCTTTTTGTTTTTTAATGTAAGTTTCTTCTGACTGCCTTCTGTCAGAGTCAATTTCGTTTGACTGAGTGAAATCTTGCCCGCCGCATCCACATTGGTTGCTGACGCCATTATGCTTACCATGCTAATGCAAAATATTGATAGTACAAAAAAAGTTCTTAAGCAAATAAACCATTTTTTCTCCATTCCTTTTTTACTCCTTTTTCTTTTGTATCAATATTTTACTATAGGATATTTTTGATATCAAATTCATATCTTGCATTATCTAATATACTTTTTGGGAATGCTTTTCTATTGAGCAACTATGCAATCTCTCGGTGCTTTCCTGCCATAACTGCACGTACAAATTCTTGTCTAACTTCTTCATTCGGAATAAATGCAGTTTTGGTCGATTGATCATATGCTAAATATCCTAAATGAATTAGTAAAGTCAGTACATCGTCTTTGCATTTTATACTAATCATATCGTTTCGAAATGTCTCAACTTCCACTGGAACATGAGCGCCACCCAACATTTGTACAATTGCTTCTTTTAAACCATCCTCATTTCGTTCAATATATATTTTCAATGACTCATAGGTTTCCGTTCGTGCCCAATAACTTAAAAATTCACCATTCCGAATCGCCTCTATCACTGAATTCGGGTTATATATCGACTTCATTCGGTAAAAAGAATATCCGTCATACCAGCGCTTCATCTCTGCAAAATCAACATCATATTTCTCACACAATTGTTTTACTTCTTCTTGAAACCCAACATACTTTGCTAATCGTTTTGGAGTGAGCATCGTAAATTCTTTAAAATCGGAAACTGCAGATTGAGTTCCGTATTTTTTTATTGGAAGAATTCCTGTCATATATGCACCTAGAATTGCTTTATCCGTCAACGGACTTTTAAACATTCCCCGTTGTTTCTGCAATACTAGACAAAGTTCCTATTAATCCTTCCGATTTAGTTACCTCTGGATAAGCCATCCTTACTTCTTGTATTACTTTATTCTCCAAATTTTTAATGACATTTTTTTGTTCCCTTGCATCATAAATCATATATGTCATATCAATACTAATTACATCGTACTTGTTCAAATGTTTTTCAAAGGAAGAATCCAAGGAAATATCCAATCCTTCAAACAAAGCTCTCGAGTCACACTTTTTATCATAATATGCACCTAACATTTTGACTGCAAATGACTTTCCAAAACGTCTCGGCCTACTTACACATGTCAGTTTTTGCGGAGTATCTAAAGTACTATTAATAAAAGCAATCAGCTCTGTCTTATCTACATATATATCATTACACATCATGGCAAATCCATCATTTCCAATATTTAAATAATTCCCCATTTTACACACCACCTTTTAAAATAATCCCATGCTAACTTCACTTTGATTCCATTACCAGACAATCCTTCCCAAAAAAGCAAATTGCATATTTTCGAATATGCTGATAACCTTCATTGCGTAGCTCTGTCTCGTAATTTTGTTTCTCTATTTGCTCTAATGCCTCTTCACAACCCGCCTCTAACTTTTGGAAGGCATCCGCTATCTTAAACTCAAAAACAAATGCCATACCACGTCTCGAACCTGCTTTCATAATCAGATCCGGTCTGCCATTGCCACTCTCTCGATTAGACAGTACCCTGTATTTGTTACTCCCAGATAACAGTCCGGTCATAAATCCATGATAATAATTTTCAGCATAATCGTAATAACTAATGCTCTCTAATAGCATTGAGG
>JAUNBT010000013.1 GCA_030526985.1 Lachnospiraceae bacterium
GTTGATGTTTTTAATCCGAAGTTTTTCGTATTCAGTTTTCCTAAAGAAATCTGACTTACCCGGATATAGCCTGTCTTTTTGTTTTTCAAATAGACTTTTAACCAGCTATAATTTTTCCCTTTTTTCATTCCTTTTGTATTTACGACAATACAGTTATTCTTTGTAAATTTTCCAAGAACTGTGCTTTTTGTTGATTGCTTTTTGTAAACCTTGACTGTCTTTTTTGCAGTGGCAAGTACCATATAGCTGGAAGATAATCCGATATACTTATCACAGTTTCCTTTTTTCACCTTCTCTGTGGTCTTGTCTGCCTGGGTCGTTGTCTCTGTCGCTGTTGCAGTGGTTGCTTCATTTCCCTCGGCAGCATTTACCGTAAGGGTGCTTCCCATACAAATACTCATCATAAATACTGTGAGCATTGTAAACATCATTTTTTTCATTGTTTCTCTCTCCTTAAATCATAAATTTGTTTTTTTAGTCTCTCTATCTGGATTTAAACAGGAAAAATACTTTCGTTTTCAAGGAACCGCTTTTAAAACGACTTCCTTTTACCCAAGTGCCATATGGTGTTGTCTTCCTTGTTGTGGTAGCATACGAATCCAGGGCTAAATATTTTCCATTTTTATAGTCACCAACTGCCATATAGTGATGTGGTACATAGGCAATTGCCGTTCCTCCTGCCTTTAAGTGCTTTTTTAAAACAGACAGGCTTTTTGTAGATCCAGATAATTTAAATCCATAATCACTGCCGTATTTTTTTGCAGCCACTCCAAAGAAGCTGGAGTCTGTTCCATTTCCCTCTACTCTGCAGCCAGTCTTTACTGCATAAGCTGCCAGTTTCATCGGTTCTATAAACTGTCCATTCAGAGCATAGACTGCGTTAGTTAAAGACAAAACACCACAGGCAGCCCCTGCCATTGTGTTGGTCTTTCCATATAGTTTTCCTCCCCATTCCGGATCATATTGAGTAAACACCTGCCAGTTGCTGTTCTTTCCTCCTGTAATTGTGAGTTTGAACTTCTTTGTCTTAGAAGAGGACTTTGACGCAGTAGTAAAGTTATTTCCTGCCGTTAAATACATCCCGGTGCCCTTATTTTTAAGATAATAATAGCCGCCGCTTCTTATAAGCTGCCAGATCTGGCCGGGAATCTGTTCCTCACTGATTTCTTCCAGCACAACCTGTTTCTGATATTCTCCCTCTTTTGATTCTGCTGCCAGACATTCTCCTGTCTGACGACTGATAATCTTATAGCAGTTTTGTCCTGTAAATTGAAATTCGAACTGTTGCTTTTTGCTGCTCTTATTTTGAGTCAGGGAAACAAAAGAGCTGCTCACCGTCATCGCTTGAGAGGAAGCCGACGCCGGACTCATCGTGTAAATTCCCTCAGCCATGACTCTCTTTTCTGTCCCATCATAAAGACGGATAATGGAATTATAAGTAGACTTTTTTAACCATCCGACCCGGTATGTTTTCCCATAGGCATAGGTGACCTGATACCAGCTTCCCGATTTTCCGATGATTTCCATTGCAGAATAAGCCGGAATATTGCCCCAGGAAGAAGAACCTTTTCTTTTATAGACCTTCCCCTTATAACGAGCCATAGCTGCCTTATGTTCATAAGAAACATCTTTTATAAAATCTTTCTCACGAAACCAGCCATAATATGTTTTTCCATCTTTTTTGTAAGACCCATAAAAGGAATCTTCCGTGTATTGTTTTAAATTAACCGCCAGATTTTTCCCGCTTACAGAATCGATCTGCGTATTACGGTCTGAATCTTCATAGACAGCCAGCTTTCCTGTAGAAAGCGGATATGCCACTAATTCTTTTCCTTTTTCAATCGCTGTATATTCCTTTCCATAAGCCGTGAAAGAAAATACCATCCAAAGCGACATCAAAAGAAAGAGAAACATTCTTTTTTTACAAAATTTCATCATTTTCTTCTCCTTCATGTGTCATTTTCCAAGTAAATAGCTTGTTAAATTGTAATACATTTTTCACTTTTCTGCAACAAAAAACCGCAGATTTCTCAAAAATAGAAATCTGCGGTCAACTTTACATTTTTTACAACTGAATATAATATTGATGAATCTTATCTGCCATCTGCATTCTTCTAAGAGAAAGAAATTCTTCAAAATCAGATGCTTCCATATCAGCAGTCTCGCCGGGAATTGCATTCATTGCAAGGGAATCTAAGATTTCCTCTCTCGTAAATACATCGGTGCCAACCTTTATTTCATTCTCTTCCTGACTAAACATCTTTTTCAGATAATCAATCGGCGGTTTTCTTTTTAAGGCCGTCTTCACACTTTTATCCATGTAAATACAATTTGCCACCTGGCCATAGAGCTCTTTTGAAGTAATGCCCTGTTTTGCCAAATAAACTCTTGTAAACAACTGGCTGTTCTCCACCTGAGACTCAATCAGATCTTTCATCGTCTTATCATGACTGAACAAAGAATAATCTTCCATTTTTACCATTGCAGCAAGATAAGCTGCATAGCTATTGCTGCGAATCAGCGTCGTCTTTAATTTTTCAGGCATAGATTCTTTCCAGAAGCTCTCCGGCAACAGTTCCTCAGACAATTCTTTAAAATAATCCCGGATTCCCTTCTCTTTTACTGCCTTATAATCTCTGGCGACAACGCCCTCCATCCCTGTTTGATACCGTCCTGACAGAGACGATAAGAGATACCACTTTGCAGTATAGGAGGCAAGCTCTTCTTCAGATAGTTCTTCCTTCATCATAAGAAACATACTGTATGTACCAGTCATCAGGCCTTTCGACCCAAGCATCTTACTGCTGATAAAGCCGGCATTTTTAAGAATATTTAAAAATGTCTTAAAATTCTTCTTAGCCATATATTCCAGGATACCATCCTGTAATCTTAAATAAGCTTCTTTTGCATAGGCAGAAGAAATCTCTCCGGTCTCTGGATTCTTTCCAGACAATTGATTCACCAAATCTCCAATCTTAATTTTTCCAAATTTATATGCAAAGGCCGTTCTCAACACATCGCTGTATGATGGAATATACAAACTCTGCTTCTCATCTCCAACCCAGGAAACAACCTTTCCATATTCACTCTGGGCAAATTCCCGGTCACGCTCCATAAGTCCCTTTGCATCTTCCGGGGTCAGACAAAGATGACAGAAATGATCGATTGCTTTTTGGAGCATATCTCCGCCTAATTCTTCATTCACAGAAATCCGGGACATAGCAAAGTCTTCCTGATTGAGAGGTTTTCCCTGGGAATTGATTCGAATAAAAATCTCTGTCACAACATCAATATCCAATAGGAAGGAAAGTTCGATCACACCGACCTCATGGCTGGCAATCTCTTTTAGACAGCTGACTGCCTCATCTAGTTTTTTTAAATCCGTCCCCGGATTTCTCTCAAGATATTCACTTTCAAATCTTCTGTATGCAAAATCTCTGCGAAACAGTATAGAAATATCAGGAATCCAGCGAGGATCCGCATTATACTTGGAAGTGTATACAACGAAACGCTCTTCTCCCTCATTGGCACAGGGATTGAAACCGATTTGAATTCTTTTCCGCTGATAATTCTCATCTAAGATTTCTTTGCCAAGAATTGCAGCCATCAAAGCAGTTACCCTCTGCTGTCCATCAATCAAAATCTTCTTACCAAAGGATTTTCCACCTTCTTTTAATCGAACAGTAGAACTCTGCCATACGATCAGATAACCAATCGGATACCCCTGATAAAGGGAATCAATCAGTTCCTTCACCTGTTTTCCTTTCCATACAAAAGGACGCTGCATCTGGGGAATCGCAATCGCTGAGGCTTCCACATCATTTAATATTCCATTGATCGAATACTGGGTCAATTTATAGTTTTCGTTTCTCATACTGCCACCTTCCGAACTTTATCTGTTGTTTTTCATCTTCTCTAATTCGTCAAAAATGACATCATTTAAAACTTTGATATAAGTTCCCTTCATGCCGGAAGATCTGGATTCGATAACACCTGCACTCTCAAATTTTCTAAGTGCATTCACGATAACAGAACGGGTAATTCCCACTCTGTCGGCAATCTTGCTCGCAACAAGAATGCCCTCGTTGCCGTCTAATTCATCAAAAATATGAGTAATCGCTTCTAACTCTGAGAAGGACAAGGTGCTGATTGCAGATTTTACAATGGAAATCTTTCGATTCTCCTCTGCATTCTCCTCGTTTACAGAACGCATCATCTCAAGCCCCACTACTGTCGTACCATATTCGCCAAGAATAATGTCATCGATTTCATATTGACTATTCTCTTTGTACATAAAAACGGTTCCAAGACGCTCACCGGCAATATCAATTGGCGTAATAATTGCCTGATATCTTTCCACATGTTCTATCTCAAAGCCAAGGGTTGCCAGATTCACATTCTCTTTTGTAGACAAAACACCGAGGAGACGTTCATTCAGCATCGTGTCAATATGTCCGCCCACCTCATTTTTAATCAAATCATGAATCTCTGTTATATCAGAACGGTTTTTAATTCCCAATATCTTGCCTTTTTTGCTGAGAACTAAAATATTGGACTCTAAAATCTCACTTAACACTTCACAAATATCGTTAAACACCACTTTGTGGGAATTATTATTATGAAGTAATTTATTAATTTTTCTTGTCTTATCTAACAATTGTACACTCATCTTCATCCCCCTTTGCTATTGATACAAGAAATTTTGAAAAATTAACACTATTCAGATTGTAGCACATTTATGGGCCGTCCACAACCATTTTGCTTTAATTTTTCTATAAAAATCAAATAATTCCAACTAATTATGAAATATCACATACAAATCCGCAGGAATCATTGGAACAAGCCAACTTTTTACCCTTTTCTACCAGGTAGCTGCCGCATTCCGGGCATTTCTTAGTTGAAGGTTTTTGCCAGGACATAAATTCACACTCCGGATTATTGACACAACCGTAGTATTTTCTACCTTTTTTGGTCTTTTTAAGGACAACGTCTTCTCCACAGATTGGGCATGGTACACCGGCAAGTTCATAATGGGGCTTTGTATTTCTGCAATCCGGGAATCCCGGACATGCCAAAAATTTACCATATGGTCCATATTTAATGACCATATTCCGGCCACATTGTTCACAGATTACATCCGTTACTTCATCGTCAATCTTGACTTCTTCTAATTCTCTTTGCGCTATGTCAAGGGCCTCTTTAAAGTCCGGATAGAAGTTTCGAATTACACTCTTCCACTTAACCGCGCCCTCTTCCACTTTGTCTAAAAGGAACTCCATATTCGCTGTAAAATTCACATCCACGATGGACGGAAATCCTTTTTTCATCATGTAATTGACTGCCTCGCCAAGCTCAGTCACATATAAATTCTTATTCTCTTTTACAACATAACGTCTTGCAATAATCGTTGTAATCGTAGGAGCGTAAGTACTTGGCCGTCCAATTCCGAGTTCTTCTAACGTCTTTACAAGCAAAGCCTCTGTATAATGAGCTGGCGGCTGTGTAAAATGCTGCTTTGCATCCACTTTTTCCGGAATAAGAGAAGTCCCTTTTTCCAGATTCTTAATGTTCTGGCCTTTGTCTTCTTTCTCATTATCCGGATTATAAACTGCCATAAAACCATCAAAAATCATCTTGGTAGCAGAAGCCTGAAAACAATAATCTGCCGCTTCCATCTTTGCTGTCATCGTCTCATATCTGGCAAACTCCATCCGGCTTGCAAGAAAACGATTCCAAATCAGCTGATATAAGCGGAACTGATCCCGGCTTAACATCTCTTTAATTTTTACCGGTGACAATGTCATGTCTGTTGGACGGATTGCCTCATGAGCATCCTGAATCTTATTATTATTGCCTGTCTTCTTCCCTTCTGTCTTTAAAAGATACTGGCTTCCATACTGTTTTTCAATATATTCTCTGGCATTTTGATCCGCTTCTTCTGAGATACGGACAGAATCTGTACGCAGATAAGTGATCAGACCGATAGAGCCCCGTCCCTTGATCTCGATTCCCTCATAAAGCTGCTGGGCAAGACGCATTGTCTTTTGTGTTGCAAAATTCAGCTTTCTTGCCGCATCCTGCTGAAGGGTACTTGTTGTAAAGGGAAGCGGCGGTTTTCTTGTCCGCTCACTCTTTTTTATCTCGGTTACGACAAATTCCGCCTGCTCTACGGCCTGCTTAATATTCTCTGCCTCTTCCCGGGAATGAATCTCAAGTTTTCCCTTCGTTGTCCCTGTAAATTTTGCCTCTAAAGGCTTTTTTAGTCCTTCCTGATGGAGAAAGGCTTCGATACTCCAATATTCCTCAGGAATGAAAGAGTTAATCTCTTCCTCCCTGTCGCAGATAATTCTAAGTGCCACCGACTGAACACGTCCGGCACTTAAACCTCTCTTGATCTTTGCCCATAGGAGCGGACTAATCTGATATCCCACAATCCGGTCTAGTACCCTTCTTGCCTGTTGGGCATCCACCAGATTCATATCGATATCTCTGGCCTGTTTAATTGAGGTCTTCACTGCATTTTTTGTAATCTCATTAAAAGTAATTCTCCGGCTGTCTTTATGCTCCAGTTTCAATGTATTATAAAGATGCCAGGAAATTGCTTCTCCCTCACGGTCGGGGTCAGTTGCAAGGTATACCTTGTCTGCTTTCTTTACTTCTTTTCGAAGCTTCGCAAGGACCTCCCCCTTTCCCCTAATTGTAATATATTTTGGTTCAAAATCATTCTCAATATCAATTCCCAAGGTACTCTTTGGTAAGTCCCTCACATGGCCGTTTGAGGCGATGACCTCATAACTGCTGCCTAAAAACTTCTTGATTGTCTTGGCTTTCGCAGGTGACTCCACAATCACCAGATTCTTCGGCATAAACACACTCCCTTTTCCTCACCTATAAACGAATTATATAATAATCCTTCACAATCTGTTCTATATATCCATTCAATTCCAGGCGAAATAAAATACTAATTCCTTCCGACACAGTAAGATTCGTCTCTCTTAAAATGTCTTCCACATATTTTGGTTCCAAACCTAGACAATCATACACTATTTTTTCTTTATTATCAAGCAATTTATCTTTTTTGTTGGTATTTTTAAGATTTTTTTCACATTCCGGATAAATATCTTCCAGAATATGCGACGGTTTTGTAACCAGTTTCGCACCCTGACGGATGAGCCAATTACAACCCTCACTAAAAGGGTCTATACTTCTTCCCGGAAGAACAAAGATATCTTTTCCCTGCTCAAGGCCACAGTCTGCGGTAATCAAAGAACCGCTTCTTCCCTTTGCCTCTACAATAAAAATCCCATCGGCAAGTCCACTGATGATTCGATTTCTTTCTGGGAAACGATACGCCATCGGTGCCGCATTCGGTTTATATTCAGACAATACCCCTCCCTGACCAAGCATCTGATGGTAAGTCATATAATTTTCTTTTGGATAAACAATATCTACTCCGCTTCCAAGGACACCATATGTCTTCTTTCCAGCTTCTAAAGCTCCTTTATGGGCTGCCAAATCGACCCCGGCAGCAAGACCGCTTACAATCGTAATTCCGGCAACCGATAATTCTCTTGCAAAGACCCTGGCCATCTCCCTTCCATAGGCTGTTGGTGTTCTTGTACCAACAATGGCAATTATTTTTTTCTCCTTTGGAGGAGAACCTTTTATATAGAGTCCAAGAGGCGGATCTGGGATTTCTATCAGCTTTTTAGGAAAATCTTCCTGACGCCAGTATAGGAATCGAATTTGCTTTTCCTTGAGCTTTTCATATTCTTTTTCTGTTTCTTCTATATTATTAGGAAGGCTTTGTTTACAGAACCGATTCCATTCTTTTTTTGTTAACAATAACTGCCACTCTTCTTTTTTAAGAGAAAATAATTCCTGCTCACTGTGGATTTTAAGAAGTTCCCATTTTCTGCTGCGATTAATTCCAGAAAGGTTGTAAAACCAAAATTCATAGAGATTATTTACACTCATCAATGAAAATCCCCCTCTCCAAATCCTAATTTAAATGCCGCTGCTTCTGCAACATGGTTCTGTTCGATTTTCTCCTCCCCGTCCATATCTGCAATCGTCCGGGCAATTCTTAAAATTCTCTCATAGCCTCTGGCACTGATTTCATGATGGGCAAAAAAATCATCTAACCACTTTACAGATTCCTGTGTAAGGGAACAATATTTTTCCAGCCCCCTTCGGTTCAATTTGGAATTCGTATGGTAATTCTCATCTTTATATCTTTCCTGCTGAATTTTTCTTGCCTGTGTTGCTCTTTTCCGGATTGCTTCAGAACTTTCTCCCGGTTTATCGGTCTGCATCTGTTCAAAGGTAATGGGATTTACCCGAACCATCAAGTCAATCCGATCTAAAAGAGGCCCGCTGATCTTGCTTTGATACCGCCTCACCTGATTTTCTGTGCAAAAACATCGTCTCCGATCCGGGTAATACCCACAGGGACAAGGATTCATGGCTCCCACAAGCATAAAATCAGCGGGATAAATACAGCTTCTTCGATTGCGGGAAATCATAATTTTTCCTTCCTCTAAAGGTTGTCTTAACAATTCCAGCACATGTCTTGCATATTCTGGAAATTCATCTAAAAACAAGACTCCTTTATGGGCAAGGCTGACTTCTCCCGGTTTTGCCCCTGTTCCTCCTCCGATCATGGCCGCCGCTGAGATAGTATGATGGGGAGCCCGAAAAGGCCGCTTTTTTATAACCGCTTCTGCCTGGTCGTATTGCCCCCTCACACTGTAAATCTTCGTAAGTTCCAAACTCTCTTCCTCCGTAAGAGTTGGCATGATGGAAGGGATTCTTGAAGCTAAAGCTGTCTTCCCACTTCCCGGAGGACCGACCATAAGAAGATTGTGATGGCCGCTCACCGCAATCTCAATAGCACGCCGTGGCACAAACTGTCCACGAATTTCACTAAAATCAGCCTCCACTCCTTTACCTTCTACCAATCCTCCATCTTTATAAAGCCTTTCTCGTCTCTTTTTCTCTCTTTCTTCCTCAAATCCCATTCGATTTTTTAGAAAAACTTCCTTCTCATCCATAGCATCCCATTGGTCAATCACATTCAATACTTCATTTAAATCTTCTCCACTGATACAAAACATATCAGATGCCATCGATGCCTCTCTCCAATTATCTGCAGGCACAACACAGACCCGAATTCCATCCTCTCTGGCACCAAGCACCATCGGCAAAACTCCTTCTACCTTTCTTAAAGAACCATTTAGTCCTAATTCTCCCAAAAACAGAACCGGTTCCGGCAGGTTCTTGCACCACCCGACTGCAAGCATAATGGACATCGCAACAGGTAAGTCATAGACAGACCCCGATTTTCGAATATTGGCCGGAGCAAGATTGATGGTAATCCGCTTTGCCGGCAGCAAATAACCCTGATTCTTAATTGCCGCCCTCACCCTTTCTCTGGCTTCTTTTACCTCCGAGGCAAGATATCCTACCATGTCGAACACTGGAAGCCCATTGGAAACATCCGCCTCCACCTGAATCATCTGCGCTTCTAGTCCTTCTAAACTTCCACTTAAAACTTTACTGTACATATTCCTCCTTTCTCTCCATAGTTCTGCCCTTAATGTTTAAAATACCATATTTTACTTATAATTACAACATCAGTTCTTCATTTTCCTTTTTTTCCTGCCATTTTTTCGGACCTGTCCGTTTTTTCCCGTTTCTACATGACAAACAACACTCGCCGTGCTAAAATGTATTCATATGGATGAACGTAATTTGAGGAAGGACGTGTTTTTATTGGACATTACAACAAAAAATCTCGAAGAGCTTTTGCATTCTCTACCGGAGGAATATCAATCGCCTTTAGATATTGCAAAAGCCTTAGATGCCGCACAGGCTGCAAAAAAACATCTGGATTTCATTATGCACATGAATCCGGATGCCATGAGTACTTTCCGCATTAATTTAACAAAGAATACACTTTCTGACGGTGTCAGTGCCTATAAAAACCTGAAAAAACTGCAGGATAAGAATACTTTAGATGGATACGTGGAGGATGCATTGCAATTTTTTCCTTTCGAATCTGAAAAGAAGACTTTTTCAAAACGTTTCAATCGGGAACATTTGATTCAATCTTTTCTTTCCGGATATACACAGGTTTCGATGGAGCATCATTATATGCTCACGGATAAGAATCAGCGAATCCTCAACACGATTGTCAGCATGATTGAAAACAAAGCGACAAAGGAGATTGAAGGTGTTGTCTATACCTTAGACGTTACCAAACAGACCTATTATTCCAGAATCAATGATCTTATCTTTAACAGCACCGATATTTGTATTGTCGTTATTAATATAAAGACCAAAACCTTTATTATTCCTCAAGTCAGCCCGGCTATCCAATTATCCGCCACATTTGAGCCGCAGGATTATTCTGAGAATGCTTTCTCGATTGCAGAGAATTTTGTTGTGGAAACCGACCGGGAAGATTACCTTAAAAAATGCAGTATTCCTTCCATCATTAAGAAACTGGACGAATTCGGCGAATACTCCTTCCCTGTAAAAGGGACAAGAGATGGAAAGAATGTGATTTTAGAATACAGCTATTATTATATGGATGAAAATCATGAACAGATTATCGGAAAAGCCGAGGACATTACCAAAAGTGCCCAGCGGGAACTGGATTTAAAAGCTGCCCTTACAGCAGCAAGAAAAGCAAATAATGCAAAATCCGATTTCTTATCCAATATGAGCCATGATATTCGAACTCCGTTAAATGCGATTATTAATCTTGCAAACCTGCTTTATGAGGAAATCAATGAGCCAGATAAGCTGCGTTTAGATATTCAAAAGATTGAAATTGCCGGAGAATTTCTTCTTCAGTTGATCAATGATGTACTGGATATCTCTGCAATCGAAAGCGGTCGAATCAAATTGGTTCCACGGGTTTACACCTACGATTCTTTTTTAAGCTATATCAAAGGAATCATTGTTCCTCTCTGTGAAAATAAGGATATCCACTTTATTCTCGATGAGGGACCTACTTCTTTGGATATTTATATGGACCGGGTTCGTTTTCATCAGGTATTTTTTAATATTTTGTCAAATGCAGTAAAATATACTCCTCCTGGCGGAACGGTAACATTTCGAACAACGAATAACGTGGTACACGATGGCGTATTAACCTGTGACTTCATCGTTACAGACACTGGTTGTGGGATGAGTCAGGATTTCATTACACATGCTTTTGAGCCTTTTGCACGGGAAGACTCCCAGAATGCCTATATCGGAACAGGTTTGGGACTTACCATATGCAAACGGATTCTGGATTTGATGGGTGCTGATATTAAGATTGAGAGTGAGATTGGAAAAGGTACAAAAGTAACGGTACACATGGATCTTCAAATAGCAACCGAAGCCCAAAAAGAGCAAAGTCAGGCAGAGCTTGATTCCTCTCATCTCCGTTTGGAAACATCGGGCAATGAAACGCAGCAACGAATTCTCGTTGTGGAAGACAACGAAATCAACCAGGAAATTCTTGCCCGGCTGCTCGAAAAGAAAAACTATGAGGTTGACACTGCAGACAATGGAAAAGAAGCCATTGAAAAGATTAAGAATCATGGAGGTAACTACTATAAACTTGTTTTGATGGACATTCGCATGCCGGTTATGGATGGATTAGAGGCCACTGCTCTCATTCGGAAAAATCCAGACGAGAATATCAGCCGTATTCCAATCGTTGCCATTACAGCAAATGCTTTTGCTGAGGACGCACAGGAATGTTTAGATGCCGGCATGAACGCATGCCTTGCCAAACCGATATCCCCAGCTTCCCTTTATTCCATGGCAGCAACATACCTGCCATCCAAATCTACAACATCAAATATGTAATGAAAAGTATATCTTAAAAAAGAGTACCAACAGATCATCTGACAAGATCATCTTTCGGTACTCTTTTTTTCTATAGAAATCTATTTATTTTTCCTCTTCCGGCAATGCAAGAGAAAGACACAGTTCATCTAACTGCTCCTGGTCTACTTTTCCCGGTGCTTCTGTCATCAGGCAGGACGCATCTTTTACTTTCGGGAATGCAATCACATCACGGATGGAATCCTCCTGTGCCATAAGCATGATTAAACGGTCAAATCCATAGGCTAATCCTGCATGAGGCGGAACCCCATATTTAAATGCATTCATAAGAAAGCCAAATCTTTCATATGCTTCTTCCCTTGTAAATCCAAGGCACTCAAACATCTTCTCCTGCACATCATCCTGGAAAATTCTCACACTGCCACCTCCGATTTCGGTTCCATTAAGGACAATATCATAGGCTTTCGCACGAACTTTTCCCGGATCTGTATCAATAAAAGGAAGATCCTCTTCCATCGGCATGGTAAATGGATGATGCATTGCTGTAAATCGGTTTTCATCCTCGTTCCACTCAAGCAGTGGGAACTCTGTAATCCAGACAAAACGATAATCATCTTTGCTTGTAAGCTCCAGTGTTTTTGCCATATCCAGTCGGAGATTGCCAAGGACATCCCATACGATTTTATTTTTATCTGCGGCAAAGAGTAAAAGGTCACCAGCCTGGCCGTCCATCGCCTGAATCAGATTGTTCATCTCTTCCTCTGTCATGAACTTGGAAAAGCTGGCCTTTACTGTGCCGTCGCTCTTCATCTGTACGTAAGCTAAGCCCTTTGCACCGAATTCTTTTGCACGGTTTACTAAAGCATCAATCTTTTTACGTGGCATATCGCCCTGTCCTTTTACATTAATACCACGGACAGTACCGCCTGCCTCGATTGCTCCGGTAAATACACCAAATCCACAACCCTTTACAATCTCCGTCACATTGACAAGTTCCATACCAAAACGAATATCCGGTTTATCCGACCCAAAGCGATCCATTGCCTCCTGCCAGGTCATTCTTGGAATCGGAAGTGGAATCTCAATTCCAATGGCATCTTTAAACATTCTATAAAGAAGCTGTTCATTCACTTCAATGACGTCATCCACATCGACAAAGGAAAGTTCCATATCAATCTGGGTAAATTCTGGCTGACGGTCTGCACGGAGATCCTCATCTCGAAAACATTTTGCAATCTGGTAATAGCGGTCATATCCAGAGCACATTAAAAGCTGCTTAAATAGCTGCGGAGACTGGGGCAGTGCATAGAATGTCCCCGGATGTACCCGGCTTGGCACAAGGTAGTCTCTTGCTCCTTCCGGTGTGCTTTTTTGAAGGATTGGTGTCTCGATTTCTAAAAATCCCATGTCGTTTAAACAGGAACGAACAGAAGAAGCAACCTTACTTCTTAAAATTAAATTCTTTTGAAGATTTGGTCTTCTAAGATCTAAATAACGATATTTTAATCTCAAATCCTCTTTTACACTGGTATCTGCATCAATCGGGAATGGTGGTGTCAATGCCTCCGAAAGAATACGAAGCTCATTTACCTTAATCTCAATATCACCGGTTGCCAGATTCTCATTCACAGCACCGCTTCTTTTTTCTACCGTACCTACCACAGCGACTACGAATTCACTTCTCAAACGTCCTGCTTTCTCAAATCCTTCTGTTCCAATTGTTTCCTCGTCAAAAATCAACTGAATCAGCCCGCTTCTGTCACGAAGATCAACAAAAATCAAGCTGCCTAGATTTCTTCTTTTCTGAACCCATCCCATCAATGTCACATTCTGTCCAATCAATGCATTGGATACTTCCGTACATCTGTGGGATCTTTTAAGTCCTTTCATTGATTCTGCCATATTATTATCCTCTTTTCTGTAAAATCATTCCTGGGTAATGATCTGTCTCATTATCCATTCAGGCTGTCACGGAAAAATTCTCTAAAATCCGTGTATCCTTCCGCCGTCATCTGTTCCTTCTGGAATTTCTTATTCTTCTTCATCATAGTTACGCTGACTGTATTACCATTCTGACGCTCTTTTTGCGCTGCCTCAAAAATAGCCGGCAGATTCTCTTTCGGCATATTTTTTTCAATCAGGAATGCAATCTTTCCCGCTTTCTTCGGCACCTGAAAATCTCTCTCAAGTAAAAGCATAACAATTCGCTCAAAACCAATGGAAAAACCACAGGCACTTGTCTGCTGTCCGGTAAACTTGCCAATCATCTCATCATAACGACCGCCGCCGCCGACAGAACCACCAAATCCATCAATGCTGATCTCAAAAATCGGTCCTGTGTAATAAGACATTCCTCTTACCAGAGTCGGATCAAATACAATCTGGAATTTTGCAGTCTTTACTTTATCTACACTCTGAATAATTGTCTCAAGATCTTTGGCTGTCTGCTCTTCTAAATAACCGGAAAGCAGGGTCTTTAGCTGACGGACCCCTTCAATATCTCCTGTGATTGTCTCAAAAAGATTTAAATATTTTTTGACATTCTCCTCTGGGAAACCTTCCTTTACAAGCTCAGCCTCTACACCCTCAGCTCCAATCTTATCCATCTTGTCCAAAATGATAAAAACAAGATCATAACTTTCTTCCGGAAATCCGCTGTAAGCAGCCATTGCTTTTAATATTTTTCTATCATTAATACGAATCGTAAAATTTTCAAAATCCAACTTGCCGACTAAAGTAGAGGTAGCCAAAATCAGCTCAATCTCTGCTAAAATGGACGGTTCTCCTAAAATATCAATATCACACTGCATAAACTGACGGAACCGGCCTCTTTGCGGTCTGTCCGCTCTCCAGACATTTCCCATCTGAAGTGCCTTAAAAGGTTGGGGAAGAGAATTGCTGTTATTAGAATAGTATCTGGAAAGCGGTACGGTAAGATCATAACGCAAGCCACCGTCTACTAAGTCCATCTCTTCTTTTGCTGTATCTAACTTCAGCTTCTCGCCTCTTTTTAAAATCTTAAAAATTAATTTTTCATTCTCACCGCCCTGTTTGCTGAACAGATTCTCAATGTGTTCCACGCATGGGGTCTCAATGGATGAAAAGCCGAAGGTTCCATAGGTCTCCTTAATCAGACCAATGACATAATCCCTGATCTCCATCTCTCTCGGTGTAATATCTTTCATCCCGGTAACGGGCTTTTTCTTTAATGCCATGTTTGCTCCTCCTTGTCTTTTGCCATTACTATATTATTCAGATATTCCGAAAATGTCAAGTATTCGATTCAGTTCTTCTGAATGGGATACCCTCTGAAAAGCCAGGTAAACCCTCATATCAAAGTATTTTACTTCCTCCACCATAATATCTAGTGCCGTCTCCTTATCAAATGCCTCCCGATAAGGCCGGTTGGAAATCAAAGCACCAAATGCATCACACACCCGAAGGATTCTGGCACCTACCGGAATGACATCCCCTTTCAGATTCTTTGGATAACCGGATCCATCATAATTCTCATGGTGGTATAAAACAGCTTCTAATATTTCTTCATCATAGCCCCGGTCTTTTAAAATCGCATATCCCAAAGAGGAATGCAGGCGCATATACCGCATCTGGTCAATGGCCAGCGTATTTTCCCGCTGATAGACATAGGTATTTAATTTGATCTTTCCTATATCGTGGAGCAGGCCTGCCACTGCAATCTTGTGGCATTCTTCTCCGGAAAGTCCCAGCTCCTTTGCCACCGCATAAGCCAGATTACTGACACAGATTCCATGGTTTAAAACCTCGTCCATGGACAGGGTAATCGGTGTCTCAACGGCAAGAGCGTCATATATCTTTGTCATATACATTTCCTCCTTCTAGAAACGGTTTTCCAGCAGAGTCTTCTTTCGCTCTATCATCTCGTCAATTCTTTCTATATAATGATCTACATTCTTTACATTCTCACTGCGCTCAATCCGGTTTTCCAACGGATAGACGCACTTTGTGGACGCACCTGCACCCATCGCAATAATATCCTGCTTTTCTTCCATAATCAAAATATTATAAAGGCTTTCCAATCCCTTTTTGGCATATCCAATGTTTTCTAAATTGCCAGGAATATTTTTCTGCCGGTATAAATAATAAGGATTCATGTCCATGCCGGAAGCCTTTTCATCCACCAGTTTTAGCATCTCATTGGTGCTTCCCTTTACTTTGGAACGATATTTTTCCATCTCCCGGTTTAACATTGCTGCCCGTTTGATTGCTAAGGAATGCACCGTGAGACTTTCCGGTGAAAGGATTTCTATCTCTTTTAAGGTTTTTTCCACATGGCTGATATCTTCTCCCGGAAGTCCGGTTATAATATCCATATTAATATTGGAAAATCCCACTTCCCTCGCAAGATAAAAGGCTTCTATTGTCTCCTTCGCTGTATGGGCCCTGCCAATCAACTTAAGCGTCTCGTCATTCATCGTCTGGGGATTAATGCTGATTCTGGTGACCGGGTGACTTTTCATCACCTCAAGTTTTCCTCTTGTAATACTGTCCGGCCGGCCGGCTTCCACAGTAAATTCTCTTACATAAGTAAAATCAAAGGTTTTCTCGATTTGGCATAAAAGGTCATCTAACTGGTTTTCATTTAACGAAGTTGGAGTTCCTCCACCAATATAGATTGTCGTAAGCTTTCTTCCTGCATAAGTCTTGGCCACATACTGCATCTCCTTATATAAAGCCTGTAAATAAGACTCTACCCTGTCTCCGTATCCTGCAAGAGGAAAGGAAGTGAAGGAGCAGTACAGACAAGTAGACGGACAAAATGGGATGCCAATATAAATACTATACTCATCCTCATAGGTAATCCGTTTTAAAACTTCCTGTTCTTTTCGTGCCACCCGCGTACAGACTCTCGCCTTTTGTCCTTCTGCCAGATAAGTATCACAAAAGCGTTTCTCGATTTGTTCATCATCCAAGCCTTCTAACAGCCACTGAAAAATAATCTTTGTTGGGCGAATTCCAGTAAGAGTACCCCAGGGAAGCGTTCTTTTCGAATAATCCGATAAAAGCTGGTAAATAAACTTATCTACTTCTTTTCTTGCCTCTTTATGGTCTTCATATTCACAACAAATCGTTCTTTGTACCAAAAGACTGCCTTTTTCTTCAATACGCCCCTGAATCTGGTTGTCTCCAAATTCAAACGCAAGGAGGAACCTGGGATCTTCTTTCCCAAGTTCCTCTCCTGTCACATCAATTATCTTTTCTCTCTCAAAAAAAGCCAGAACAATGGCACGAATGTCATAATCATATTCTTTCCTGTTTTGAATTAAATATATCATCTTATTATCTCTTCACAAACGGATTTGTCTTTCTTTCTTCTCCAATAGTAGTAAATCCGCCATGTCCCGGATATACCTGCGTCTCATCCGGCAGCTTCATAAGAACCTCATTCACAGATTTCATAAGAGCATCCGTATCTCCTGTCGGCAAATCAGATCTTCCCACACTTCCCTGAAACAGGGTGTCTCCTGCAAAAAGCCAGTGATAAGCCGGAAAATAATAACAGCAGCTTCCCTTTGTATGTCCTGGAGTCAGCATGAAAATCATCTTCTCACCTAACACTTCATACTCCTGCTTTTTCTCTCTAAAAAGCATATTGGCATGGGTCGTATATTTTTTTCCGCTCCACTCAGTCAGATTATAATCTGCTACCATTAACACTTCCTGCTCAACGGAAGAAGCCATCACTTTTAAGTCGTCCCCTACCGCCTTTCTAAGGTCTTCTAATGCACCCATATGATCCACATGTCCATGAGTCAGCATAACCGCAAAAAGCGTAAGTCCTTCCTGATCTAAAATATCAAGAATCATATCTGCCTCATCCCCCGGGTCAACAACAAGTGCCTCCTTTGTGGTCGGATTTGCAATAATATAACAATTCGTCTGAAACTCTCCCATCGGTGCGGAAAGTATCATCAACGGTTCTTTTTCTTCTTTCTTAGTTTCCAGTACCATCTTTGTGGTCCTCCTTCATTTTGTCATCCATTTTTTGATTATCCATTATCGACTTAACAGCCGGACTTCTAGCCGGCTGTTCTTTCAATATCAATCACACTTTCTATATTACGAATCTTCGAAATAATTCGATTCAACTGCTCAACTCCTGTTATATTAAAGCAAATACAAAGAGTCGCTCTCCCCTGTTTACTCGTTCTCGTGGAAACAGAGGTAATATCAATCTTCATCTCCAAAAATGTCTTTGTCACATCATTTAAGATGCCCGTCCGGTTATTCGCATAAATTACAATCTCCGTCGGGTAAAGTTCTCCGTTTTCTTTTCCCTCAATCTGCCATTCTGCCTCAATCAAACGTTCTCTGTCTGATTCAGACATGCCAAGCACATTCACACAGTCTGTCCGGTGAATCGATACTCCTCTTCCCCGGGTAATAAATCCTACAATCTCATCGCCGGGAACCGGGCTGCAGCATTTTGAAAAGCGCACTGCTACGTCATTCATTCCCTGCACAACAATTCCACTCTTCGAGCTGCCTGTCATCTCAGGTTTGGCAGTCCCTTTCCTGTCTTTTAATATCTCTTCTGTAATAATATTCTTCTGGTGATCTCTCTTATATTCTTCCACAAGACGGTTTACGACCTGTCCTTCTTTTAAGCCGCCATGACCGACGGAGGCCAATACTGACTCCCAGTCCTTACAGCTATAACGAGTCTGGACTTTTCGCATATATTCCGGCTTCAAATAGGGAGCCAGCAGAATATTCTTTGTCTTGCAGTAGTTTTCTAAAAGTTCCTTCCCTTTTTGAATATTTTCTTCCTTATATTCATTCTTAAACCACTGGTTGATCTTACTTCTTGCCTGTGTGCTCCGAACGAGAGAAAGCCAGTCTCTGCTTGGACCCTTCGAATTATTGGATGTAATGATCTCGATTCTGTCTCCATTTTGAATCTGATAATCAAAAGGAACCTGTCTTCCATTCACGCGGGCACCGACCATCTTATTGCCCACTGCACTGTGAATACTGTAGGCAAAATCAACCGGTGTGGAGCCATTCGGAAGGTTCTTCACATCTCCCATCGGAGTAAAACAGTAAACATGTTCTGCAAATAAATCTAAATCTGTCTTTAACAGGCTTAAAAATTCTTTATTATCAGACATATCCTGCTGCCATTCTAAAATCTGTCTTAACCAGCTTAATTTCTCTTCTTCCTCCGCTTCTTCCCTCTTTATATTTCCAGTGGGCCGCAATACCGTACTCAGCAGTGCGGTGCATCTCAAAGGTCCGAATCTGAATCTCAAAGGGCTGTCCCTGTGGACCAATCAATGTGGTATGAAGAGACTGGTACATATTCTGCTTCGGCATAGCGATATAATCTTTGAAACGGCCAGGAATCGGCTTATACATCTCATGGATGACACCTAAGGCTGCATAACAGTCTTTTACCGTATCCACCTTAATTCTCACTGCAAATAAATCGTAAATCTGGTCTAAGGTCTTATCCTGATTGACCATCTTTTTATAAATACTGAAAAAATGCTTTACCCTTCCGTCTATCTCTGCTTTGATTCCGGCATCATCTATGTGGCGTTTTACCTCTTTTACAATGGATGCAATAAATTTCTCTCTCTCACTCTTCTTGGATGCAATTGCTTCTGACAATTCCTTATAGACTTCCGGCTGCAAATATTGTAAGGATAAATCATCTAACTCTGTCTTAATCTTGGATATACCAAGCCGATGGGCAATCGGGGCATAGATATCCATCGTCTCCCTTGCCTTTTCCTTCTGCTTCTCTGGTCTCATATACTGAAGTGTCCGCATATTATGAAGGCGGTCAGCCAACTTAATTAAGATGACCCGGATATCCTTCGCCATGGCAAGAAACATCTTTCTTAAATTCTCTGCCTGGACATCTAACTTATCCTTCGAATAATTCAACTGACCTAACTTTGTTACCCCATCTACTAAAAGGGCAACCTCACCGCCAAACATCTCCTCCACATCTTCATAGGTATATTTCGTATCTTCGATTACATCATGTAAAATACCGGATACGATTGTCTCCTTATCTAACTCCAATTCTGCCAGAATTAAAGCCACACACAGCGGATGTATAATATAAGGCTCCCCTGACTTACGGCACTGTTGTCCATGGGCTTCATAAGCCAGCCGATACGCTTTATCTACCATACTAAGATCGGTAGAGGGATGATACTTCTTTATCGCTTCAAGCAGCCGGTTAAATAAATCTTCCGGCGCTGTAAAATCTTCCGGTTTACTAATCTCCTTCGTCCCCAATTTGGGATTCGGTTTTTCCACATCCATCATAGAATTCACCACATTTCCTCAAAATTCTTGTCTTCACTCAATTTATCAATAATTTTACAACAAAATGCATTCTTTTGCAACCTTCGATTAGCTTTACTACATTGTCGCATTAGTGCAATTATACAACCTCCATTGTATAAAAATTGCACAAACTTTTTAGTTTTTTTCTATTTTATTTGACTTTTCTCACAAGTTATGTATAATGAGTTTATACATGTTGTTTCATTTTCTTTCATTTTTCAACATTATTTATTGCACTTTTACCAATGTACTGCGGTGAAGTGTGCGGGTCAGGCAAAGAAATGAGGACAAAATCTACAAAAGAAAGAAGGTATATTTATTATGAGCAAGACCTATGACCCTTATGACAACGTTTTATCTATTATTGAGAACGCAGCTTCTATTCTTGGTTACACCAAGAGCGAGTGTGACGTAATCGCTGCTCCTGAACGGGAACTGAAAGTATCCGTACCCATTATTATGGATGACGGCACTACGAAGACATTTAGTGGTTACCGTGTACAACACTCTACTGTAAGAGGACCTGCCAAAGGCGGAATCCGTTACCATCAGGATGTCAACTTGAACGAAGTGAAAGCCTTGGCTGCCTGGATGACATTCAAGTGCGCCATCGTGAACATTCCTTATGGCGGCGGCAAAGGTGGCGTCGTCTGTGATCCTTCCAAACTATCAAAAGGAGAACTCAGAAGACTTACAAGAAGATACACCGCTATGATTGCCCCTGTCATTGGACCGGACGAAGATATTCCTGCACCTGATGTAGGAACTACGCCGGAAGTAATGGGATGGATTATGGACACCTACAGTATGTTAAAAGGACATTGTGTTCCCGGTGTTGTAACTGGAAAACCAATTGCTCTCGGCGGTGCTCAGGGAAGAAATGCAGCCACTGGACGTGGTGTCATGCTTACCACACTGAATATCCTTAAAAAAGAGAACATACCTGTATCAGAAGCAACCATCGCTGTTCAGGGTATGGGAAATGTAGGAAGCAACGCAGCCCGCATTCTTCATGAACAGGGTGCTACCATTGTTGCAGTCAGTGATATTTCCGGTGGAATTTATAAAGAAGGCGGTCTTCCGATTCCTGAGATTATGGAACACCTTTCCGTACATGGCAATTTATTAGATTCTTTCGAGGGAGAAGGAATCCAAAGAATTTCCAACGAAGAACTTTTAACACTTCCTGTCACGGTATTAATTCCAGCTGCATTGGAAAACCAGATCAACAGCTCCAATGCATCTAAGATTCAGGCTAAGATAATTGTAGAAGCAGCGAATGGACCAACAGCTTTAGAAGCAGATGAAATCCTTGCAGAGAAAGGAATCATACTTGTTCCGGACATTCTTGCGAATGCCGGCGGTGTCGTTGTTTCCTACTTTGAATGGGTACAGAATATTCAGTCTCTCTATTGGAGTGAAGAAGAAGCGAATTCCAAACTTCAGGTGATTATGGATCAGGCATTTGAATCCATGTGGGACATTGCAAAAGAAAAAGATGTCTCCCTCCGTACTGGTGCATACCTGATTGCCGTTAAGCGTGTCATCGAAGCGAAGAAAATGCGTGGAATCTGGCCGTAAAATAGAGTATTATTATATAGAGTGCGAAAAAGGAATCCCAAACAACCGGGATTCCTTTTCTTGTGCCATTCTAATTTTTCTTATATCTGACAAACTCTTTCCATTTAGAAAAGATTCTTTAATTTATCAAGCCATGTCTCGTCTTCTTCTGGCACTTCTTCCTCTACAGCCTCTTCTTTTTCAATCTTATTTGTTGTCATAACAAACTGAACACTGTCTACATTGGTATTATCACTTGAAACAAAGGATTTCGGTTCATAATCAGATCCTGCCAAATCTTCAATAGTCTCATCAATGGTATCTTCCACTTCTTGATCTGCATCTTTTGTCTCATCTTTAAATGTCTCTGTTCCATCTTTTAATTCAGAAACACCGCTGTCCAATGTCTGTGTGCCTTTATAAAGGGTATCTGCACCGGAAGCTAATGACTGGATTCCCTCATCTAAAGAATTGATTCCATTTTTCAGTGTCTTAGAACCTTTACTCAAATCCTGGGCTCCGGCTGTCGCTGTTGTGACACCCTGATCTAAACTTTCATATCCGGCAGCTATTTTTTCAAATGCTGTTGTGTAGGAATCGATTCCCTCATCTAAAGACTCATATTTTGTTGTCAAAAGATCAATTCCTTCTTTTAAATCATTTAAATTCGTAACCATCTCCGACATCATGGTTGGAAGCTGCTGAATGACATTGTCTAATTTTGCATACTGGGTATTTAATGTCTGGGCGCCTGTTTTTGCACTGTCGATACCTGACTTAAGACTCTCATAAGCCGTATTGTTCGCCTCTAATAAATCAGCCACCTGACCTAATTTAGAAAGTTCTGACTGCGCATTGCTGATATCCACTCCATTGGCACTCAAAAGACCATTCACTAATTTTTGCTGATCTTCCGGCAGGGAAGCAATAATTCCATTCACCTTGCTTAACAGGCTGGAATATTCAGCCACCGTAGAACGAATTGATTTTGCAGCCGATTCATTCTTCTCCTTCAAAGTTTTAATATCTCCCTCTGAAAATGATTTACTGATTCCATTCAAACCATTTACTAAATCACTCAATCCATCACTCACTTTGGAAGAACCTTCTGTCAGTTCTTTTAAAGAACTGATATTTAAATCCATCTCTTTTAAAGCGGTGTTTAACTGATTCATTCCCTCTTTGAAATCATCAGAACCATCTGTTAAGTTTTTTGTATTGGAAGAAAGTTCTTTCATTCCCTTTTTTAAGGTGGCAGAACCTTTCTCTAAGTTCTTTAATCCTGTTTCTAAAGAATCTGCCCCCTTGCTAAGATCAATTCCACCGGTCTTTAAAGAAGCGCTTCCGGATTCTAATTTATCTGTTCCTGTTTTTAAAGTGCCAGCTCCACTTACTAAGGCACTAGAACCATCTTTTAAGGTTCCGGTTCCGTCATCTAATTCCGCTACCGCATCCTGAATATCTCCAATCCGGTCTGTCAACGCCTCTGTATCTAAATCATCGGAATCAATATCTAAGGAAAGTGGAACCCCATTGATGGTAATTGGATCCATGGAAAAGTCCATAACATCCGCTGTAATTTCATACTCGCCTTCTTTTCCGGAAAGAATCATATAAGTCAGCTGTTTTGTTTTTCCTACATTTGCCTGAGTTGCTCCTTCTGCCTTAATATTCTGGCATTTTTCTGTATCGAGCACTGCGGTTGCCTGAAGAAAATAGTTTTGGAAGAAATCTTCATCTGCATTTTTATTTTCCTTAAAAGAAAGCTTTATCGTAAGCTTCCCAGTCTGTCCTGCAACCTCATTTGCAGAAATTTCCTTTCCATCTAAGTAATAATGGATTCCAATATTCCAGGGAAGCTCTTTGCCTTTTAAATTTCCCTGATAGTAGAATTTTCCCTCCGCCGCTTTTACTGTAATTTTTCCATTCTGGTCTTCGATTTCATCCTCTGTCGTCAAATTTCTAACAGAGTCATAGTCACCGTAATCGATAATCGTTCCATCCTGATCGAGTGCAAATTCATTGACTACATAAATCTGATCCACAGAACCATCATCCTGCAATTTTACATAAACATTTTCCTCTTTTTCTGGCTGCTTCTCGGCGGCATAAACTGACATATTACATACGGGGACCGAGAAGGCCAGGGTGACGGCCGTTGCCGTGGCGATGATTTTTTTCTTGTTTATTCGTCTCATAATCATTCTCTCCTTTATAAAAGACTGCATGATAAGTTGTTTTTTCAATAAGTTTATCAAAAAAGACGAGCAATGCCGGTAAGACCATCAGGACTAAAACGACAGATAAAACAGCCCCTCTTCCAATCAGATTTCCCAACTGGCTTATGATACTGTTCGTGGAGAACAGACCCATAATGATACCGGAAAGTGTAAGAACACAGGCGGAAGTAAAAACAGAAACCATTGTGGACTGCATCGTCTCCTTCGCCGCCCTTTTCTTTGGCATTATCTTTCTATATTCTATATATCGGTCTGTAAACAAAATACCATAATCAATTGTCGCTCCAAGCTGTATGGAGTTGATAATCAGATAGGCAATGTAGCTTAATTCCTCTCCTGCTATATAAGGAACAGAAAGATTAAGCCAAATGGATGTCTCAATGACCAACGTCAATATAATAGGAATCGAAATCGATTTAAAATTAAATAAAAGAATCAAAAAGATACAACCGATTGCAACACCATTGACCAGCACCATATCTTCATTTACAATCGTTTTCAAATCCGATGTATTTGCCAACTCACCTGCCAAATGATACTCATCATAAAGAGACCCAGCAATCTCCTTTATCTGCTCAATTGCCTCAAAAGAACCTGCATCTGTCTCTGTAAGATTCAACATAATGACATATCTGCTATAATGCTTCGAATATAACTGGCTTGCATCTTCCTCAGGAATATACTCCACTGGGATTGTGGAATCCGCTGTATTTACATAAGAAACAACGGAAGTTACATTTTTCATATCAAGAAGAGCTTTATTTAGCTTTACTTCTTTTTCCATATCTCCCTTCGGAACCATTAAAACTAAAGGATTGGATTCTCCGTAAGTGTCATTGATTGCCTTGATATCCCGTCCCATCTGAGTCTTTTGACTCGTATAAATCTTGGAAGACCCATAGATAAAGCTGTTACTTTGCTGGGCTTTATTGCTTGGAACTAACAAAAGACAAAAGACAAGAGCCGCCGGAACAAGCAGTTTCATCAATAGTTTTGCAAGGGGTTCCACCGATGGAACAAAAGACCGGTGGGCCGTTTTATCAATCAATTTATAAGTACAAAGTGCCAATGCCGGTAAAAGAACCAGGACACAGACCAGACTGAACAGAATTGCTTTTGCCATTACATATCCCATATCCGGTCCAATCTTAAATCTCATTAAAATCAATGCTGCAAAACCGGTTACCGTTGTAAGACCACTTGACAATATAGATCCGGTTGATTTTTTTACTGCCATTGCCATTGCTTCCTTGATCTCCATTCCCTCCTGCCGAAATTCTGCAAAACGGTGAAGCAAAAATATGGAATAATCCATGGATACCGCCAGCTGAAGAACGCTGCCTGCCGCATTCGTCATAAAGGAGATTTCTCCAAATATGATATTTGTTCCCCGGTTCAGCAGAATCGCCACACCGATTGTCGCTAAAAACAAAACCGGTTCAAACCAGGAAGTCGTTGTCAGTGTCAAAATAATAAATACAATCGGAATCACAAATAAAATAATCTTAGATACTTCCTCTGCGGAATTGGATGGTGCTAATACATTGTTGACCGCCTGGCCGCTCATGGAATTCTCATCTCCGATGATTTCTCTTACCTGTGTAACAACCTGATCTTCTTTCTCTTCATCTACGGTACACTGAAAAAGAGCGGTTCCATCTTTGTACCAGTCATCTACCGTATCCTGATCGATTGTTTCAATCGGTGAATAAATATCGGCAGAATCGTCTAACCAGGTCACTTCATCCATACCGTCAACTGCCATCAGCTTTTCCTTATATTCCAAAGCCTCTGAAATGCCGGACACTTTGACCATGACCCGCATATTCGGTATCGCCTGATTATATTCTTCATCCATGATATCCAACGCTTTCGTGGAAGCAGCATCATCCGGAAGGAAATCCATCAGATTATAATTTACTCCCACCCCTGTTGATAAGAAAAAGCAAAGGACGGTCATAAGTGCGAAGAAAACAATTACAATTTTTCTTTTCTCCAAAAGCCAGTTGATAAATTTATCCATAGCTTTTCTCCTCCATTCTTTTTGAAGCAACAGTTACAAATTTGATAAAAAGTATCATTTTTAAATAAACAACTGTTGATTTATGAACTGTAATATATTATAATTTATATATTGAAATAGTCAATCGTCAATATTTCATCTTATTGTTTAATAATCAACATATGTTAATTTAGTGTTGATTATCCATATTTTTTTCACATTTTGATGAAAAAGAAAGAATAGAAAGCAGGGATACTATGTCTGAAAAAAAAGTGGACCGCAGAGTACGCAAAACAAAAAAAGTCCTGTTAGACTGTCTAACAGAACTTTTAAAAAAGAAAAGCATTAATGAAATCTCCGTCAAAGAACTGACCGATTTAGCGGATATCAACCGGGGCACCTTTTATCTTCATTATAAAGATGTCTATGATATGCTCCACAAGGTAGAAGACGAAGTATTTGACAACTTCAATGAGATGATCAACCATTACTCCGCTGATATTCTGCTCGAGGATGCCTCACCGCTGTTTGAAGATATTTTTTGTTTTGCCAGTGAAAACAGCGGATTATGCACGCTGTTTCTTGGAGAGAACGGAGACATCAGCTTCTTAAACCAACTGCTGTCATTGCTTCGTGACCGGTGTTTTCAAAACTGGCGGGAATCCTTCCATGCAAAAGACACAAAGCATTTTGACTACTTTTTTGCCTTTTTGTCTGGCGGATGCATTGTCCTGATTCGAAACTGGCTTGACAATGCAATGAAAGAATCCCCTCACGAGATGGCAGTTCTTACGAACCGTTTTCTCACAGAGGGGATTCGATGTTTGAATTCTTAGTACTGTGACTGTTTTGCCTCACAGTATAGACAGCGATAGATTCTATTCTCTCTGTCTGCTAACTTAAAGATATGGTCAAGTTCCTGCTCCTCGGAGGTGATACACCGTGGATTCTTACATTTTACCACGTTCACAATCCGTTCCGGAAGCTCTAACTTACGTTTCTCCACAATCTTTCCATCTTCAATAATGCAGACAGAGATATCCGGATCTATGTAACCTAATACATCCAAATCGATATCGAACTTATCTGCAATCTTTAAAATGTCCTTGCGTCCCATCTTCTTACTGGGAACATTCTTAATAATTGCCACAGAGCAGTCTAATTTGGATAATCCAAGATCTTCGTAAATCTCCATGCTCTTGCCGGCTTTAATGTGATCTAAAACAATTCCATTCTTAATACTGTCGATTCTCACTTAAACATTCACTCCTAACAATTTCATAATCAGGGCCATTCTCA
Organism: Lachnospiraceae bacterium; assembly: GCA_030526985.1. Lineage (GTDB taxonomy): Bacteria > Bacillota > Clostridia > Lachnospirales > Lachnospiraceae > SIG292. Next base: position 27,292 of record JAUNBT010000013.1, read on the forward strand.
CGAATTTGCCGTTTAAAGCCTGACGGAAATAGCAGGCTCTGGGATCATTGTCAACCTTCACCGAAATCTCATTCACTCTTGGAAGCGGATGGAGAATCGTCAGGTCTTCTTTTGCAGTTTTTAGTTTCTCTGTATTTAAAATGAAGCTGTCCTTTAAGCGGATATAATCTGCCTCATTAAAGAACCGTTCTCTCTGAACACGGGTCATATAAAGAATATCTAACTTAGGCATAACCTCTTCCATAGTACGGACTTCAGAATAAGGAATGTTTTTCTTTTCAAATACATCCTTTTTGATATACTCTGGAATCTGTAATTCTTCCGGGGAAATCATAATATACTCAATATCATCATATCTGGACAATGCTTTAATTAAAGAATGTACCGTTCTGCCGAACTTTAAGTCGCCACAAAAACCAACGGTAAGCTTATTCAGCCGTCCCTTTTCTCTTCGAATTGTGAGAAGGTCGGTAAGAGTCTGGGTTGGATGATTATGTCCTCCATCCCCTGCATTAATAATTGGTACAGGTGAGTATTCACTGGCTACAAAAGGTGCTCCCTCTTTTGGATGACGCATGGCAATAATATCTGCATAACAGCCGACCACCCGAATGGTATCTGCAACACTCTCTCCTTTTGATGCGGAAGATGAGCTGGCAGAAGAAAAACCAAGTACATTGCCTCCAAGCTCCATCATAGCAGCTTCGAAACTGAGTCGTGTTCTTGTACTTGGTTCAAAAAATAATGTGGCTAACTTTCTATGTTTACAAACTTCCTGATATTTTTCTTTATCAAGAATAATATCATCGGCTAAATCGAGAATCTCATCGATCTCTTCTACAGATAAATCCATCGGATCAATTAAATGTCGCATAACTACCTCCTGTAAAATGTATTGTGTAACGATTCAGAGCCACGGACTCCTAAATGTGGCTTTGAACTGTTACCGTATTTTTAATAATTTTACCTTTTAGTCAATTGACTGTCAAGGTCTAACCGAAATATTGGCAAAAATATTATGCCCCTTTTTGCATGGTCTCTCCTCTGTCGCCAAGTTCTGTGTGTCTAGAAGTACAGCCGCACTCCTGCTCTGCGGCAAGACAGGCATATCCCTTTTCCACCATCATAACCGGACGATAGGATAACTTCGCTTTCCTTAAACCTTCTTCTCCGCAGTCGTCCTCCCGGTTAATATAAGTGCAATCCTTAGCCTCGTGAATGACGAACTGCTGGTTAATCATCGGATATGCACCCTGAATTTCTGAAAAAGCTTTCTCAATATGCACGACAAAAGTATCCTTTGTCAGCTGCTCTCCTACAGAAAATGCGATAATCTTTCCTTCCGCCCGAAGTGCACCGCCCTTTAAGCCAAGCTCTTCCATGTAAAGAAGCGAATTTCTCGAAACACAAATCTCATCATGTTTTTCCCTGTCTTCTTCTAAACAATTCTGGATTTTCCATTCTTCTAGCATCTCTAGACATTCTTCCCGGTTTGAATCATCAATCGACTCATAGCTCCATTGATGACTCTCCATAAATTTATTAATATGATTTCTTTTGCCATGATATTTCTTACCAGAAAGAGTCTGAAGCTTTTCAGCGAGATAGACATAATCTGCATCATCCCGGGAAAATTCAATACAAAATACACCCGGATATTCTCTATTTAAAAATTCTTCATCCTCTTTACTGAGACTATGGAGTTTAAATGGGATTCCTTCTTCCCTACAATATTCCCGGATCAGGCGAAGTGCCGCTTTCTTATCTCCGTTTCCGACAGGAAAACTAAAACTTGTCCCGTGTTCCGATACAGAGCGGAAAATCAACATTCCCTCTTCCACCGTATAATCTACATTGTAATGATCTTTCCACAGCCAGGCCGATGCAAAGGATCGGTCACAATCCCTTGACTCCACCTGACTGAAAATACTCTCGATCTCCTCTTTGTCTCCCATGGTAATTTTCTTAAATCGCATAAAATCTCCTTTTTTTTACTTTCAATTGCTATTTTTAAATGACATTATTCTTTATTATATAAGATTCTGTCTCCCTTGTAAATGTGAAAAATCACCGTATTTCTTGTTCTATTTTTAAAAAATCGGTGAACTTTTGGTATTATCCCTTGTTTCTTTCCAACTTTTGTGGTCTAATATAAAACAGAAATATTAATAAAATGTAAAGAAAGGATGAATTTTTTATGCCATCTACTTACGCACATCATGTATTTTCCAAAAAAGTTCAGGAAAACCTTCCTGAATCTTTATCCCATATATGTCAAAACTACGAAACTCAATTTCAATTCGGATCTCAGGGACCTGACTTTCTCTATTTTTATCATCCGGCCAGAAAAAATCATTACACGGAAACCGGAACTTTAATGCATAACTGCACCCTGAGCCGATTCCTAAAATCGATCATTCCTATTTTAAAACTATACGGAACTGACTCTATGGAATATGCTTATACATTAGGATTTATCTGTCATTTTGCTTTGGACAGTTTCTGCCATCCATACGTCACACCAAATGCGAAACGGCTTTCCATATCCCATATCGCTATGGAGACAGAATTTGACCGTTATCTGTTAGAAAAGGATGGGGAAGAACCACTTCGATATCCACTTCATCAACTGATTCCAAATGATACAAAAACGCAGGTCTGCCTTCACCATCTCTATCCTGATGTTCCGGAAGAGGTAATTGGAGAATGTGTAAAGACCTACCGCTTCTATCGCAAATTATGGATTACGCCAAACCAGGCCAGCTACTTTATTACAAAAGTCTCCTTTCGTTTCCGGCACCGCTACGGATATTTTTCCAGCTTTTTAATGCCGGCAAAAAAACCTTCGGTTACAAAAGAGACAAACCCTGCACTGTTTCAACTTTACAATGAAGCGTCCAAAGCGGCCGTTTCCTATCTTACAAGCTTTCATGAAAGTTTTACAAAAAATCTGCCTCTTGATAAAAGATTTGACCGGAACTTTAAATAGTCCCGGTCTGTTTTTCACTACTCCACACTTTTCAGCGATTCAATCATATCAATTTTCTTCATTTTAAAGTGCATAAATGCGTTTACAAACAGGGCAAACATCATGGTAAGTAAAACACTGATCAGATAACTTTTCAGTGTAATATTTCTGCCAAACATCATGGAATCAATCTCCGCTGTGATGATGACGAAACGATGAAGGGCAATCCCAATTCCCACACCTGCTATCGTTCCAAGAAGGGTCAAAATCAGATTTTCCCGGAAAATATACCTAGATACCTCCCCGTCATAAAATCCTAACACTTTCAATGTGGCAAGCTCCCTTTTCCGTTCACTGATATTGATATTGTTAAGATTATACAGTACAACAAAGGCAAGCAGACCTGCAGAAATTACAAGGACATAGATGATGGTATCCATACTCTTAAGCATATCCGCCACACGTTTTGCAGTTTTGCTCACAAACGTCACATCGGACACCATGGAAAGATCTATATACTCCTGTTTAAACTGGTCTTCAAAGGCATCTCCATTTTCCACATTTCTTGTATAAATACTTCCATACTCCGGTTCCTCCCCATACAGTTTTTCATAGAGAGCGGGACTTAAAAAGACATAGTGATAAAAATAGTTTTCCACAATTCCCGTCACTGTCACTTTGATTCCTTTTGTGTCATCTTCCTTTAATTCAATAGAATCACCGACCTGAACTTCCAAAAGAGACGCAATCTTTTCTGTCAGAATCACGCCGTCATCTGAAAGGTGATATTTTTTGTCTGAGAGCCGTTCTTTTAATGCAATAAAAGTATTGAGCCGTTTTGGTTCCTTCGGAACAACCATGTAGGCACTCTTTGTCCCATGATTGGCACTGACATCGACCGCCGCTTCTTTTACAAAAATCTGGTCTTTTACCCTCTCATCATTCTGAAGTTTTTCATAGAGAGTATCCTTTTCTTCTTCACTGGCATCGTCCTCTATTCCAATGCTGGCATCATACAGGCGTACCTGCCCAAATTGGAGTGTTCCGATTGACATAATCGAATCCTTTAACCCGAACCCAACTAACAAAAGTCCCATACATCCGCCAATTCCAAATACCGTCATATAGAGACGCTTTTTATATCTGACCAGATTTCGAACAGCGGCTTTTTTTGAAAAGCCGAGCCGGTTCCAAATCCATGGAATCCGCTCCAAAAACACCCGCTTTCCCAGTTTAGGAGCGACAGGGCGCATCAGATTTGCGGGAACTTCCCTTAGCGTTTTTTTACAGGCTGACCAGGCAGCCCATACCACACAGACAAGCGCTGCTGCCGTTGACATCAATGAATATTTCAAATAAAGTGGAGACAAAATATCCGGCAGGTTATTATACATAATACCATAGGCCTTTATAATGACCACTGGTAAAATCTTCTGTCCCGCCACAATTCCAATCAGGCTGCCAATTAAGGTAGAAGAAAGGGCATATAGCAGATATTTCATGCTGATTTGCATTCTTGTATAACCAAGTGCTTTTAATACTCCAATCTGGGTCCGGTCTTCCGAAACCATACGGGTCATTGTCGTTAGACAAACTAAGGCTGCTACAAGAAAGAAGATAACAGGAAATACTTCCCCGATTGCCTCGATTCTCTCTGCATTCTGCTCATATTCTACATAAGTCTCAATGGAATTTCTGGAAAGCACATACCACTCCGGCATCTCAAGATCAGCAAGATCTACTTTGGCATCGGCAAGCTTTTGCTTTGCATCGGCAATATCTTCTTCGGCTTCTGCTTTTTTCTTTTTCCATTTCTTATTGGCTTTTTTATAATCTGCTTTTCCCTCTGACAGTTCTTCCTTCGCTTTTTTCAGCTGAGACTTTCCCTCTTCTAGCTGTTTTTTACCGGATTTTAATTCTTTTTCGGCTTTTTCTAACTGTGTTTCACTTTTCTTTATTTTCTTTTCATTTT
>JAUNBT010000223.1:0-573 GCA_030526985.1 Lachnospiraceae bacterium
AAGGCAAAGGCAAAACCAAAATCTTAATCCAGAAGGTAAACGAGGATATTAAGCAGACTCACGGCACAATCGTTTACCTAGACAAGAACAATAAGCATATGTACGAATTAAGCAATCGCATTCGTCTGATTGAAGTGCCGGAATACGGAATTGAGAATGCTGACATGTTCACTGGATTTATCTCAGGTATCGTATCTCAGGATCATGATTTGGATAAAGTATATCTGGACAGTTTCCTGACCATCGCTAAGATTGGCGAGAGTAATTTAGAGAAGACAGTTGATAAGCTTCAGGAGATTTCCGAGAAGTTTCAGGTTGACTTTATTATCAGCGCATCTATCGATGAGAAAGATCTGCCAGATAAAGTTAAGAAGTTGGTAAGCGTATCCTTATAGTAAGAGATTTATTTTTGAGCCGGGCTGGCTCTGTAAGTGAAGCAGAATGCCAGATATTCTGCAAATGGGGCTGTTTTGCCGGAGTGTATCCGGCCAAGCAGCCTTTTATCGTGACTCAGCCGATTTGTTATGACAAAAGGAGCGGGAATTGGAAGATATAAAGTATTATTATTCATTT
>JAUNBT010000223.1:583-5489 GCA_030526985.1 Lachnospiraceae bacterium
AAAAAATAAATATGGGCAGAAAGTCTATAAACTGCCAGTGAATCTGCCTGTGTCCTGCCCGAATCGGATGAATGGGTCAGGATGCAGTTTTTGTGATGGAATTGGAACTGGTTTTGAGGCGGCTGTGTCTTCCATGCCGGTGAAAGCCCAGCTTCAGATGACAAGAAAAAAGATTGAGACAAGATATCATGTGCATAAGTTTATTGCATATTTTCAAAATTATACAAATACATACCTGCCACCAGATCAATTTGAAAGCTTTATCAGGGAAGCGGCAGGGGAAGAAGATATTGTTGAAATCTCTATATCGACCCGACCGGATTGTATCCGTAGAGATTATCTTTCTATATTAAAAAATATCAGTCAGGAATTTAATGTCGAGATTACAATTGAACTGGGGCTTCAAACTGTAAATTATCACACATTAAAGGCAGTGAATAGAGGCCATGGATTAGGTGAATTTATTAATGCGGTGCTCCTGATTGCACCATATCAATTTACTGTGTGTACTCATATGATTTTGAATTTGCCAGGGGATACATTAGAAGATGCCATGGAGGGTGCCCGATTTTTATCAGCACTGCCAATCCATATTGTGAAACTCCATTCTCTTTATATTTCACAAAACTCGGTATTGTATCAGCAATATTTAGATGGTACAATAACTCTATGCGAAAAAGAAGAATATATGGAACGGTTGACGGAATTTATCAGTCTGCTTCGGCCAGATATGGTTGTGGAGCGGCTGTTTAGCCGTATTCCGGAAGAATATACCGTATTTTCAAATTGGAATACAAGCTGGTGGAAACTAAAGGACGAGTTCGAACAGCGTATGAAAGAGAAAAAGTATCGACAGGGCTGCCGTTTTGATTATCTGAACGGGGCAGCATTGACAGGCTGGAGGGAAATAATATGACAGAACGAACAAAACATAAGAAAAAGCCTGCTTTTCGTTTCAATATAGGAATCATAGCATTTATTCTGATTTTTGTTTATATCGTGGGGCACATGATTATTTACTTTAACCAGGATGAATTAGCGATTTATGAAGTGATTCAAAGCCGGATCCATGACAGTGTACAGACAAAGGGTTTAATTTTAAGAGAAGAGACGATTGTGAAATCTGAAAAAAGTGGATATCTGAATTATTATGTCAGCGAGCAGGAACAGGTCAAAAAGAATGGCCTCATTTATACTTGTGATGAGACGGGAGAAGTACACGATTATATATCTAATCTTCTGAAGCAGGAACAGAATCTGACTGCAGATGACTATGCTGATATTAAGGAGGCTTTGATTGAATTTACTGATAATTACTCGGATAGTCAATTTCAGGATGTCTATGATTTAAAATATGATTTAGAGAATCAGACGATGCAGCTTGGAGACACAGTCATGGCAGAGCATATGGACGAGATTGAGGCGAATATGGGAAGTGACAGTTTCATAAAATACTATAGTGGAGAAAGTGGACTTGTCACATATTTAGAAGATGGTTTTGAAGGGAAAACCCTAGATGATCTTTCAGCTGAAGATTTTGATATAACCAAATACAGCAAAAAAGAATTAAAAAGCACAGGGAAAATCAAGAAAAACCAGTCAGTCTACCGAATTACGAAAGGACCGGAGTGGCAGATCGTTGTGCCTCTTACAAAGAAAGAATATAAAAAACTGAAGGAGAAAAGCAGTGTGACTGTCGTTTTGACAGAGGATGATTTGACAGTCAGTTGTCCAATTACCTATAAGAAAATAGATGGGGAGTACTACGGTGTATTATCTATGACTAATTATCTTGGTAGATATTCCAAAGATCGGTTTATCGATGTGGAGATTGAGATTGAGGAAGAAAACGGACTTAAGATTCCAAACACTGCGATCTCGGAGGAAGAATTTTATAAAGTTCCAAAGATGTTTTTTATGGATGATTCCGTTTCACAAAATACAGTTATAGTAAAAGAAACAGATTCGAAGGGTCAGGTTTCTTTCGTGCGGACGACAGTGACCATTGCAAAAAGCGAGGATGGGGAGGAAGGAACTTCTGATCAGGGATATTTTTATATATCAGTGAACGATATTCCGGAAAATACATTGCTGGGTATTGAAGATTCAGGAACAACATTTTTACTCAACCACCCGGTGAAACTCCAGGGGGTATATAATGTAAACAGAGGATATGCGGATTTCCGCTGTATTGATATCATAATGGAGAATAATGATTATTCAATTGTGCGGATGAATGTCACAAACAGCATTTCACTATATGACAGAATTGTACTCAATGGAAATACAATTAGTGATAATGAGATTATCTATTAATTAATAGAATAACATGACAAAAGAGATTAGGAGTGATGAAATTGCTACAGGAAAATTATGAGGTAGTAAAGGAAAATATTAAAAAAGCATGCCAGCGTGTTGGAAGAAGAGAAGATGAAGTAACTTTGATTGCAGTAAGCAAAACAAAACCTCTTTCGGATATTGAAGAAGTGATGGAAACAGGCTGTGTTGATTTTGGTGAAAACAAAGTACAGGAACTTTGCGATAAAGAAGAAAAGATAAAAAGGCCAGTCAAATGGCATCTGATTGGCCATCTTCAAACGAATAAAGTAAAATACATTGTGGATAAAGTTGCGTTGATTCATTCCGTCGATTCTGTAAAATTAGCAGAATGTATTAGTAAAGAGGCGGTAAAAAAACAGGTCAGCGTCCCGGTCTTAGTTCAGGTAAATATTGCTGATGAAGATACAAAATTCGGCCTTTCGAAGGCGGAAACAGAAGAAGTTTTGCGTAAAATCGCATCACTTCCGGGAATCAAAGTAAAAGGCCTTATGACCATTGCCCCATTTGTAGATGACCCGGAAGAGAATCGAATTCATTTTAAAAATATGTATCAATTATTTGTTGACATGAAAGAAAAAAGGATTGATAATGTAGATATGGAAACCCTTTCGATGGGTATGACCGGCGATTATCAGGTCGCTGTAGAAGAAGGAGCTACCATGGTTCGGGTTGGTACAGGAATTTTTGGCGCCCGTAATTACAATAAATAGCAGGAGGGTAATTTTATTATGAGTAAACTGTCAGACCGTATTTTAAACGTGATGCAGCTAAATGGAGAAGATCAGTTTGAAGAGATGATAGAGGAAGAATACGAAGAAGATGAAATGGAAGAGGAAGAAGAAGGAAGAGGATTGTTTTCTTTTCTTCAGCGAAAAAAATCCGAAGAACCAGAAGAGGAACAGGAACCGGTAGCGGCAAAGACAACAAGAGTAACGCCTCCGGTCACTGAGACGAGAACTGTGCGGAATACAAGAAGATCATCGAATATCGTTTCAATCGGGAGAGGTGAAGAAGTGAAAGTAGTAAAACCCCAGTCTTTTAATGAGGCTCAGACAATAACAGATCATCTGAAGGATAATAAGACAGTGGTCGTGAATTTGGAAGGAATCGAGATTACAACGGCACAGCGGATTATTGATTTTATTGGCGGTGCAAGTTATGCTTTAGAAGGCACTTTACAGCCTATATCCAATAAGATTTTCATTCTGGCACCGAAGAATATTTCCATCAGCGGTGATTTAAAGGATAAATTTGCAGGTGAGAATTTTGTTTCTCCTGACTTGGGCAGCTTTTAAGTTATGAAAGCAGAAGAATTATTGGAAAAAAGGTTCCTTGATCTGGCAGAACAGTCTTATCAACAGGGAAGGTATACCTTTTCTAATTTTCTGGATTTATATGAACAGAGTATTTTCTCTTCTTTGAAAAGGAAGCTTGCAGGCATTTCCTATGAGTGTTTCGGTGGTTATGAGGATGCAGAGAGAGTGATGGTCCGGTTTGGATCGAAAGAAGAGCTTTCTTACACGCAGGATTATCCAATCTTGCTTTTGCATGTGACATTTTTAAGTGAAAAATATGCAGATACACTATCACATAGAGATTATCTTGGATCCTTAATGAATCTGGGAATTGAAAGGAATATGCTTGGAGATATTCTTGTGATGGAACAAGAGGCCTACGTCTTTGTAAAAGATCAGATAGGTCCTTTTCTTATGCAGGAATGGAATCAGGTGCGGCATACGATGATTCATGTAGAGCCGATGGAGATACGGGAATTTCATTATGAACCCCGTTATGAAATAGTGACAGGCTTTTGTCCTTCCTTAAGAGTTGACGTTTTGACGGGACTTATGTGTCGTCTTTCCCGCAAAGAAAGTGTAGAGCTTATCAAAGCACAAAAAGTATTTGTGAACAGCTGCCTTGTAAAGGGAAATGGTCAGACATTAAAAGAGGGGGATATTTTGTCCGTCCGTGGATTTGGAAAAGCTATTTTTGATGGGGTGACGGGACAGTCAAAAAAGGGACGTTTTGCTGTCCAGCTGAGAAAATATATTTAGATTTGCAGAAAGGAATAAGGACAATTATGAATGAGAAGCGATTGACAGTCAAACAGGATGATATTCCTATTTATGATATTGTAATTCGGGATTCTTTTTTCGGTTTAGCTGATGAACTTGTAAAACTTTCTTCAAGAGAGAGAAAAGTCTGCATTGTGACGGAGACAAAGGTGGAAGCGCTTTATTTAGAAGAGATAAAGAATATCTTAAAGCCGGTGTGCAGACAGCTTGTGATCTATGTTTTCCCTGAGGGGGAAGCATATAAGAATTTAGATACGGTAAATGGTCTTTACGAGTGGCTGATTCAAAATAAATTCGACAGGAAAGATTTGCTTGTTGCTTTAGGCGGCGGCGTGACTGGAGATTTGACCGGTTTTGGTGCTGCGACATATTTAAGAGGAATCGACTTTGTTCAGGTTCCTACCACTTTGTTAGCTCAAGTTGACAGCAGTATCGGCGGAAAGACCGGTGTTGACTTTAAGTCCTACAAAAATATGGTCGGCGCCTTTCAT
>JAUNBT010000224.1 GCA_030526985.1 Lachnospiraceae bacterium
TGCTGACGTAAGAGGGGTGGGGCTATGGGAAAGAACTTTATAAAATGGCTGAGGTTTGTGATCGTGTTCCTTGGGAAAAGCCAAGGAACTTTCATGAGGCGCTCCAGGGAATCTTTTTCTGCCAGGTTGGTTCAATCATGGAACAGAGCGGTGCAGCCTGTGGAGTAGGCAGATTGGATCAGTATCTCTATCCATTCTATCTTCAGGATATCGCTTCGGGAGTAGAAACAAAAGATTCTGCACAAGAAAAATTAGAGTGCTTTTTCATTAAAGAAGCGGAAAATATTCAGCTGAACGATAACGGTACTGCTGAATTCTTTGGCGGATATACATATTTTATGGCCCTTAATGTTGGTGGAGTTACGCCTGATGGCAGAGATGCAGTTAATGATCTGACTTATATGCTGCTGGATGCTGAAAATGATATACGCCTCCAGAATCCGAATCTTGTTGCACGTATGAACAAGAAGAATCCTGAAAAGTATTATGAGAAAGTTGCTAGATTAGTCCGCGAAGGAACGGGGTTTCCACAGGTACATAATGATGAAGTGGGTATTACGCAGATGCTTCTTTGCGGAACGACTCTTGAAGAAGCACGCGATTATGAAGTGGAAGGATGTACGGAAACCCTAATCAACGGGAAAATGTGGAAATACAGTGATGCAGGGCAAGTGAATATGCCTGCTGCAATTGAACTGGTGCTCAATAGAGGTTATTGCACATATGCGCAGAATGCCGGTAAGAAAAGAGGCGTTGATACAGGAGCTCTTGAGGATCTGAAGACATATGATGATTTTGAAAAGGCAGTATTTGCCCAGCTGCATCATCTGATTTATGTTCTTATGATAGCAAACCGATATGCGCAGAGAGGTCATGAAGAAGTACAGGGATATCCTTTTACAAATTGCTTGTATGAGGGCCCATTCGAAAAGGGTCGTGAGTATGCCGCTGGTGGAGCGAAATACGCAACGGGATTCTCTCCTTCGTGTGTAGGGCTTGCTGATATAGCAAATTCTTTGGCAGCTGTTAAGATGATGGTATACGATGAAAAAATAATGACGCTTGAAGAAATCGCTGAACTTTGCAGGACTGATTTTGAAGGTAAAGAAGATGTACGTCTCATGCTTGTAAACAAAGTTCCGAAATATGGTAATGACGATCCATATGTAGACGAACTGGCTAAGCATGTTGCGGATTTTCTCGTAGAGGATATAGAAACACACTATGATATTTATGGGAATAGATGTCAAAGTTCGATGTATCCTGTAGCAGCCAATACACCTTTAGGAAAAGCAATTGGGGCGCTTCCATCCGGTAGAAAAGCGGGAGTTCCTTTGGCTGATGGTATATCCCCATCTCAGGGCACGGATAAATCCCCAACAGAAGTGATTAAGTCAGTAACGGCATTTGATCATATAAAACACTTGAATGGAAATCTTCTTAATATGAAATTTAGCCCTTCAACATTGGAAAAGGAAGCCGGTATCAAACGATGGGTATCCCTTTTAAAAACTTTCTTTGATATGGGAGGATGGCATTTGCAGTGTAACGTTGTAAGTGATGAGGTACTAAAGGAGGCTCAGAAACGCCCGGACGAATACCCTGACCTAATGGTAAGAGTCGCAGGATACAGTGCTTATTGGAACTCTCTTTGCACTGAGACACAGAATGAAATCATCAGTCGTCACGCACATAATTTCTAGTTTGGCAGCATTTCGCTTAAATTAGGTGCCTTGAATATTATCAGATTGATGGCAGGCTCCTAAGAGTAAGAAACGTTCAGCTTTTAGGGGTCTGTTGTAATTTTGAAGGAATATAAACCGAATATTGTAGAAAAAGGAGGTTGCATATATGGGCAAAACCGATAGATCCGGTTGGAAGCATGGATGTACAGAACGTATCAATATGTTGAGAGATGCATATTTTGCCAATGAGCCGGAAATTGATATTGAACGAGCAGTGTCATATACCAAAACGTACAAAGAGACAGAGGGAGAGCATATTTCTATTAGAAGAGCCAAAGCTTTGTATAATTATTTTGCCGAAAAAACTATAAATATCCAGACCGGTCAATTATTAGCGGGTACATATGGGAAAAAACCCAGAGCTGCAGTAGTTAACCCTGATGTTTCCTGGAGTTGGCTAGATGCTGAATTAGATACGATATCGACGAGAAACCAGGATCCGTATTTTATAACAGAAGAGGATAAAAGGATACTCAGAGAGCAGGTGTTCCCTTATTGGGAAGGGAAATCGGCACAGGATTGCTTTTATGCTAACATTGATGAAATAGATAAGAAGCTTGTAACGGAAACATCGATTATTTCGGCGGTCCATTCGGAAACGGGTGTAGGTGAAATGGTTCCTGATTATGGCAATCATTTATTTGTAAAGGGGTTTAAGGGGATCCAGGAGGATGCAGAAGCTCAGCTTGCCAGCATGGACAGGTATGATGGCGAAAGATATGATAAGCAAAAATTTTATGAAGCCGTCATAATTACGTGTAAGGCAGCAAAGCTGCAGAGTGATAGATATGCTAAAGAGGCAAAAGCACTTGCTGACGTGGAAACAGATATTAAACGCAGGAAAGAGCTTGAAGAAATCGCTGAAATGTGTAGCAGAGTGCCATATGAGCCACCCAGAACCTTTGTCGAGGCAGTGCAATTTGTATGGCTTTCAATGGTTTTGCTTTGGACGGAAGAGAATGGCACTGCGATATGTATTGATAGACCGGACCAGTATTTGTATAAATTTTATAAAGCGGATAGAGAAGCAGGAATTCTTGATGATGTAAAGGCGCAGGAAATCATCGAATGTTTATGGCTCCATATGGCAGAAATCATCTATTTTATTTCGGACGATTCTTCGAAATATTATGCTGGGTATCAGACATTCCATGGATTGACACTATCCGGCTGCGACATCGAAGGGAAAGATGTAACGAACGAATTATCATATATGATGATTCAGGCAACTATGGATTTAAGAATGCATTCCCCGACAACAAATGTAAGATTGACTCCGGATACACCTCAAGAATTTAAGGATAAAATACTTGACCTCGTTAAACTAGGAACAGGACAGCCTGCTATATATTTTGACAGTACGGCGTTTGGTATTATGGAGAAAAAGGGTTGTTCGGAAACAGATGCCAAGAGATGGTGCGTTGGTGGCTGTGTTGAACCGCATATACCGGGAAAGACACATAGATGGAATGAAGGTGGAAGATACAGCTATGCAAACGCAGTTGAGTGGGTATTATTTGATGGATACAGCAAAGCGCATGGGGAGTATTTTGGACTTAGAACAGGAAATCCTTGTAACATAAAAAGCTTTGCTGAGTTTAAAGACAAGGTCAAAGAACAGTTAGCGTATCTGATCGAGAAGACGACCAGTCTTATACTTGTTACAGAAAAAATTCATATGGACCGTCTTCCGAAGCTGGTGCAGTCGTGTATGACGATCGGATGTATCGAGAGTGGTAAGGATTCTATGCATGGTGGAGCAATATATAATTTTGGCCCTGGAATGGAAACTACCGGGATTGCTGACCTTGCGGATTCAATGGCAGCAGTTAAGAAATTCGTTTTCGATGAAAAAAGAATGACAATGAAAGAAATGGTTGAAATTCTTGACAGTGATTTTGAGGGAAATGAAGATGTAAGGCAAATGCTTCTTAATGAAGGACCAAAGTACGGCAATGATGATGACTTTGTTGATGATATCCTTACAGAATTTGTTGAATTTGCAGTTTCAGAAACAAAGAAACACAAAAACAATTTAGGTGTATCATTTTGTACAGGAGCTGTTCCAGTAACAGCTAATGTACCTCATGGCAAATCAACATGGGCGCTTCCTTCAGGGAGAAAGGCGTTGGATGCATTGGCAGATGGGGCTTCCCCTGCAAATGGATGCGATGTTAAAGGACCTACAGCTGTAATCAAGTCAGTATGCAAGCCGGATCATACATTGAGCAGTTGCGGAACGCTACTCAATGTTAAGTTTGCTCCAGAGCTGTTGAAATCGGAAGCGGGAAAAGCGAACTTCAATAGTTTGTTGGGGGCAGAGCGAGATCTAGGAGGATATCATGTGCAGTTTAATGTTGTTAACAATGATACATTAAAAGAAGCTCAGAAAAACCCTAAAAAATACACAAATCTTCTTGTGAGAGTTGCAGGGTACAGCGCATTTTTCGTGGACCTTCATAAAGATACTCAAGATGCCATAATTGGAAGGACAGAAAACACACATTGGTAAAGCAATAAATGAAAGGAAAATTGTTATGAAAAAGGGAGCATTAATATTTGATGTCCAGAAATTTAGCATTCATGATGGTCCGGGAATACGTACGATTGTATTCTTTAAAGGCTGCCCTATGCATTGCGAATGGTGTGCAAATCCCGAATCGCAAGTGTATTGTCCCGAACTTTTGGTTTATCCGGACAAGTGCATAAGTTGTGGCAAATGTGTCGAAGTTTGTGAATCGGGGTGTTATATATCCGGAGAAGATGGAACTGTTGTTTTTGATAGAACCAATTGCACAAGCTGCGGCAAATGTGCAGAAAAATGCTATGCAAAGGCGCACATTCTTTCAGGGGAGTATATGACCGTTGATGAAATCAAAGAAGAAGTAGACAAAGATATCGTGTTTTATAAGAATTCCGGCGGTGGAATCACTTTCTCAGGTGGAGAAGCTCTGTGCATGCCTGAGGTCGTTGCAGAGCTTGCAAAATATTATCAAGAGCAGGATGTGAACACGGCCAT
Source organism: Lachnospiraceae bacterium (assembly GCA_030526985.1). Classification (GTDB taxonomy): domain Bacteria; phylum Bacillota; class Clostridia; order Lachnospirales; family Lachnospiraceae; genus SIG292. Next base: position 4,765 of record JAUNBT010000224.1, read on the forward strand.
AGAAACCTGTGGTTTTGCTCCATGGGAAAGTTTTGAACAGGTTTTACCGTATCTTGATCTTGTGATGTTTGATTTAAAAATAATGGACGATGAAAAGCATATCAAATATACAGGTGAAAGCAACAAACAGATTTTAGAGAACCTTCGAAATGTATGTGCGCTTGTAAACACTGTAATCAGAATACCGATCATTCCTACAATAAATAATTCGAAAGAAGATATAGATGCATTTGGAGAATTTGTGAGTACATTGAAAGATCATGTCCACATGATTCATATTCTTCCGTATCATAGCTATGGATTAGGGAAATATAAGGCCTTAGGAAGAGAGTATACATTGAGCGATATAGAAGCTCCGTCTGATGAGCAAATGGAAGAAATAAAACAACAGCTGGAAGGCTATGGGTTCACTGTGCAGATAGGAGGCTGATTGGAATGGTAACTTTAGTATGTGACAATATTATCGCAGAAAATAAGTTGAATGTTGTGGCGCCATATTATGCCGAACTTGTAAAATATTCGCGGAAACATCAGGGGTGTATATCATATGATGTTTACCAGAGTAGAGAGGTGCCTAATTGTTTGACATTTGTAGAAACATGGATGACAGATGAAGATTTAGACAATCATCTGAACGACCCTGTGTTTCTACAAATGTTCAAAAAAATTGAGAATTACATGATAGAACCGGAGGTAATAAGAAAAATGGACAATTTTTTGTGAT
>JAUNBT010000225.1:0-2097 GCA_030526985.1 Lachnospiraceae bacterium
ATTTAGATGCCGTAATCAGATGGTATGACAGTAATGTTACAGCATAGAGTGATTGAAAATATATCGGAGGGAAATAAGATGAAACTTTATTTTGGAAATTGGGTGACAACTGCAACAACTATAATGTTGATCGGTTTGATTGGATTTATTGTATATTCCTTTACACATAGGGATAGTATAGAGTTTTGGGGGAGAAAAACATTGTTTTTGTCTGCGTATGGATTGCTTATCTGTTGTTTTGCAGCAGCACGTGATGGTTTGGATAAAACAATACAGTATACAATAGATAAAAGTTGTGCAGCTGGAGTATTCGAATTAGTAAGTGTTCCGAATATCATAGGCTGCGTAGGAGCAGTTATTATCATGATAGCTGGGATAATTACTGTATTTAGCCACAAACAAAGTGTAAGAGAACTCTCTTTTTTTGCAGCATCTGCTGGAATAATGCTTAAAATTTTAACCGTAGAAATTGCAAGAATATTACTATTTTAAATCTGTTTTGAGAAAGCAAGAATGAAGACGAAATAGAAACAACACTACTAAAAGACATTGACAAAACTAACGAATGGTAGTACCCTACAATTGAAAGTGATGGATGAAAAAGAAATCAGACAAAGAAGGGGTATTAGCTATGAAAACTGAAAAATTAATGATCTATATTTTGTTAAGCTTGGTTTTATTCTTGGTTCTTATTATGTCTTTTTCTGTATATATGCGATTAAAGCCGCCAGAAAGTGTTGTTCTCGTAGCATTTCGGATGCCTTATCAGATGTTATCCCATTATCTTACCATTACATGTGGAGTGGGAGTTATTTTGTACATGGCATTTATTTTGATAAAGCATTGTAAACCAGAGAGATATGCATTGTTCCTTGGATCAGGCTTTGCTGTTTGCTGCATGATGGGTGTTATTTATTCCATGCGAATATGGGGAGCAACAGCCAAGGTTAGTGGAATGAAATATCAGAAAACGATGAAAGAAAATGTTCAGTATGAAGTACAAATAGAAGATTTGCATGAACAAAGGAAGGTGAGTCAGTGCAGCCTTTTTACTCCGACTGGTAGTCCGTATGAAAAAAATCTTGTAGTTTACTTGAACTATGGTGGATGGTCTGCACAGGACGAGAAGATGGGAACGTATCTTCAAGAACTTGTTACAGATGCAGGTTACAGCTATGTCAGATTTGTCGGAACCGAGAAAGAACAGGGGAACATTACTGATATTGTAAAAAGTGTAAAAGGAAACTTGAATCTATTAGTAGAAGAAAGACAATATGAAAAAGTAGTATTGATTGGTGGTTCGGCCGGCGGTAATATAGCACTGATTACTACATTTTCAAATGATGATCAGGATATTTTCGGAGAAGCATTTCCTGTGGATGGTGTGATTGCTCTATATCCTATGACGGATATGGAATCTGCTTATGAATATTTTGTAGAACAGGCAGAGGCAACGTCTTTTCTTGGAAAACTTGGAGATAAACTGTACTGTGGATTATATGGAAATGACAGTGGAACCAGAACATTTGCAGGAGAGACAAAGAAGCTGGATGAAGCTGTATTTGGAGAAAAGCAAAGCGAAGATAGTCTTTATAAAAAAGCTTCTGTTTTAAACTTAGTTGGTGAGCAGAATATACCGACACTTATGATTGGTGGAAATGCTGACAGTATGGTTGTGGTGGAGGATAACAGAAAAATGTATGAGTACATGAAAAGCAAAGGAATGGATTGTGCCTATCTGGAGCTTCCCAATGTGGAGCACGCCTTTGATATCGTGGATAATACAGCAAGAAGGCGAACTTGCGTGGAAATAGAAAAGTGGTTGGATACCGTATTTTCGAAATAAATGGCTTTAAAATGGCCATGACACGAAGCGTATCCCTGGTGTGACGCACCGATTCTTTTATAATTTCAACTTTTTCTTTACAGTGTATTTAGGCGGAAGCCAAATATACGAAAAGGAATGGAGAAAAAAGATGAAAAGAAAATTTAAGAAAGAATTATGTGTGGCAGTATGTATGATGATTATGTTTGTACTATGGACGATGGCAATCTGTTATTTCGATGTGCAGGCAATAGGACCGAGAAATTCTAAAG
>JAUNBT010000225.1:2107-5432 GCA_030526985.1 Lachnospiraceae bacterium
TATGTTATCGTAATTGCAATGTATTTATTATTTGAGATATTTGCAATTAATTACAGACCGGTACTGATCAATGGAAATTTAGAAGCTTCTTACCCCTCGTCTACTACGCTTCTGGTATTGTGCGTTATGCCAACAATGCTCATGCAGTGTAAGGAACGGATGAAAAATCAAAGGATTAGAAAAGTAGTAACAGTTGTTACGGTATTGTTCATGCTGTTTATGGTTGCAGGGCGATTAATCAGCGGTGTCCACTGGTTTACCGATATTATTGGAGGTGTTTTGCTTAGCTGTAGTTTGGTTTTACTGTATCATGCGGTTCGAGAATTACTGGTTTTTCTATGTCCGAAAGAAGGTGAAATGATTGAAACGAGTAGATAACAAGTTGAACGAAAAAAGGAGAATTTTGATGTTCAGGTGCTTAAAATATTAGGCAGTATTTGATTGAAGTTTTTGGGAATTTAGAGTATAATTACGATAGATTTGTGTATCAATTAAATAACAGATATGAAAAGAGGCAGCTGATGAAAGTCTTTAATAATATTACTGATATTCTTCGGGATGATATGGCAGGGACGATAACAAAGCGAAGCAATATAAAGCGGGTTATAATACAATATGTGAAATAGGGAAAGAAAGTATCTGTCGTGTCAGAGCAATGCTTAAAGAGTCAAGTCTATCAAAAACATAAGAATTTGATACTGGATTTCGTGTATTCAAACTGCTTGCACCGTATACCAAAGTGAAAGTAATATAGAGAGGGTTGATATAGAATTGATTCGTAATGAATTTTTACAGGAGCTTACCGGTTTGTTAAAGGATGCACGTTCGGAAAAGGATATTCTTCAGATAATTTAAAATTAATGCGCCGTTTTTACATGGTATATGTAAATGATCAAATTGGGGAAACAGTGTTTCCCCAATTTAAAAACCTTCCTAGCACCAGTACTGGGAGAAAATTTTATTTAAGTTGGTCTCATTACTTGAAGTTAATGCGTATTTCTAATATAGATGAGCGCCATTTTTATGAAATTGAGGCAATAAAAAATGACTGGAGTCTGACAGAGTTGAAACGCCAATTTGACAGCTCTTTATACGAGAGATTGGCACTTAGTACAAATAAAGGAAAAGTGAAGCAGATGTCAGAAAAGGGGCAGATAATTGAGAAGTCTTTTGATATGGTGAAGGATCCGTATGTACTTGAATTTTTAGGCTTACCAGAAAAAGCAGAATATTCTGAGACAGATCTGGAAACAAAGATCATAGATCATCTGCAGGAATTCCTGTTGGAGTTAGGTACAGGCTTTGCTTTTATAGGCAGACAGGTACGATTTACTTATGACGAGGAACATTTTCGAGTTGATCTGGTCTTCTATAATCGATTATTACGTTGCTTTGTTCTGTTTGATTTAAAAATAGGCGAATTGAAACATCAGGATATCGGACAGATGCAGATGTATGTTCATTATTATGACAGGAAGGTCAAGCTGCAGGACGAAAACCCGACGATTGGCATTGTCCTGTGCAAAGATAAAAATAAAGCTATTGTAGAAATGACTTTACCGGAGGATAATTCGCAGATTTTTGCAAGCAAGTATGAGACTGTCTTGCCAAGTAAAAAGGATTTGCAAAGGCTGCTGGAAGAACAGACAGAAGAGGAATACGGGAATGAGAATGCATGAAATTACAATTCAAACATCAGAAATTCCAAGCTGATGTGGCAAATACAGTATGTGATGTTTTTGTTTGTTAATACCATAAGAATAAGGAGAAGTATAATGCGAGATATTAAGTATGAAATCGTTGAAGAAATTGGAGTCCTTTCGGAGAATGCGAAAGGCTGGAGAAAAGAACTGAATAAAGTGTCATGGAATGGAGCCGCTGCGAAATATGACATTCGTGATTGGGCACCTGGACATGAAAAAATGGGAAAAGGTATTACATTAACAGAACCAGAGGCTGAAAAGCTGAAAAACTTGCTTTAAGATACCATGGAGGTGTCGCTATGGCAGTAAATGGAACAAAGTTTAGAATTTTATATCTTTATCAGATATTAGTACGGTATTCTGATGCAGATCACCCGATTTCTACAGTCGAACTGACACAGATGCTGAAAGAAAAATATAATATGGATGTAAACCGCAATACGCTTGCGAATGATCTGGACATCCTGAGGGAAAGTGGTTTACATATTGAGGTTATTCGCTCTACTCAAAACAGATATTATTATGATGGCAGAATATTTGATGTGCCCGAGCTTAAATTGTTGGTGGATGCTGTTTCATCATCAAAATTCATAACAGAACGGAAGAGTGAACAGCTGATTGGAAAGCTATTGACACTGACGAACATAGACAATGCTGCGAAGCTGCGCCGACATATTTATATTTCTGGTCGTGTAAAATCGGATAATGAAAAGGGATATTACATCGTGGATGCCATTAACGATGCCATAGATTTGAAACGAAAAATCTCTTTTCTGTATACGGACTATAATGGTGACAAACAACGCATCATAAAACATGACGGAAATCCATATATTGTGAGTCCCTATGCGCTGATTTGGGATGGAGATTATTATTATGTGATTGGGCACTGCGATTCGCATGATAAAATCCAGACATTTCGTCTGGATCGGATTGAGAGGCAACCGGAAATTTTGGAAGAAATTATAGAACCAGCTCCAGATGAGTTTAATTTGGCACAATATAATAAAACCGTATTCCGTATGTATGATACGGATGAACCGGTAGCTGTGAAGTTGTTATGCGAAAATCATGTAATGAAAGCCATAATAGATAGCTTTGGCTTGAATGTTGATACTATGAAAGTGGATGATGACCATTTTCTTGCCAATGTTACTGTATGTGCCAGTCCTACGTTTTACTGCTGGATATTTGGATGGTGCGGAGCAGTAAAAATACAGGAACCGATGTCTGTAAAGGATGAATACAAAAAAATGCTTAAACAGGCTTTGAAAGAATAATTTACAATCTAATGTTTTGTTTGATTCTGATAGTTAACGAAAATCTGATGATAAAAAATACAGATTTAAGATGTATGAAATTAGCATCAATACAAAGAAGTGCCAAACGAAACAAAAGGACAACGAGGTGAAGCAGATTGGAAAGAAAAGATATCTTTGCTTATGTGAAACAGCAATATGGAACAACTCCGGAACATCCCTGGAAACAGTATCCGGATTATGCGGTACTGCGGCATAGTAATGGAAAATGGTATGCTGAGAATATGAATCTGAAAAGATCACAGATAGGGTTGTATGGAGAGAGTAAAGTTGATGTGATGAAAGTGAAATTTAATCAGGAGC
>JAUNBT010000226.1 GCA_030526985.1 Lachnospiraceae bacterium
GGAATTGGGATGAGTCAGCCTTTCCTAAAAAAAATCTTTCTCCCATTCGAACAGGAAGATGAGACAATCCGTACAAATTACAAAGGAACCGGACTAGGAATGGCAATTGTAAAAAGGATGGTTGATTTATTGGGAGGTACAATCCGGGTGACAAGTGAAAAAGGAGAGGGAACCTGTGTAGAAATTGAACTCTCTCTTAAGACAGCCCCGGAATATCAAAGCAAAAAACCAAAAGAGTCAACTGTCTTTTATGGAACCGGTCTCCATATTCTTGTTGCAGAAGATCATACCTTGAATTTTGAAGTATTAAAGACTCTGTTAGAAAAAAAAGGCTGTATCATTGACTGGGCTCAAAATGGGCAGGAAGCTTGTAAGCTCTTTTTGGAGTCTGAACCGGGATACTATGATTTTATTTTAATGGATGGGAGAATGCCGGTAATGGATGGTCTGACAGCAATCCGTACAATCCGTTCCATGGATCGTAAAGATGCTTCTTCCATTACAATTATTATGTTAACTGCAAACGCCTATGAGGAGGATATCGAAGCAGGAAAAAAAGCCGGTGCGGATGAGTATTTGACTAAACCAATTGATCCGGAGGTGCTTTATCGGACTTTAGGTCAAAATATGTAAAGGAGAAAAAATAATGTTTAAATTGAATGAAACAGAAAAAGAATACCGCCATAAAACTCACGGTCCGAAGTATTTGGAAAAGGGTCCAAATATGAATTTTGGGATTATCGAGCTTTTACCTAAGGAAGAAGTGGCAACTCATGTGCATAATTATATGCAGGAGAATTTCTATATCCTTGAAGGGAAAGTGACAATGTGGATCGATGGACAGAAAATAGAACTGGAAAAGGGAGATTATATCCATCTTGACCCGAAGGAAGTGCACAAAATCTGTAATTTCGGTGAGGAAAATGTGAAAATGGTGGTGACCGCTGCACCTTACATGGAAAATGATAAAGAGATGGTGGACGTTGATTAGGCATAGGCCATTATCTGTCATCAGCAGTATAATAAACAGAAATACGAAAGGATTAAGGCTATGGGAAAATATTATATTGTATTTGATGCGGGAACTCAAAGTGTAAAAGTCGCCATTTACAGTTTGAACATGGAGTGTATTGCAGAAAGTAATTATGCAACGACTCTTTTTTACCCAAATCCGGGCTGGGTGGAGATGGATGCAGATGAATACTTTATACAGGTGAAACAGGGGATGAAAGACTGTGTGAATCAGGCGAAAAATAAGGGTGTCGATCCATCTGAAATCAGGGCAATTTTTGGAGATGGGATTATATGTGGAATTGTAGGGGTAGATGAAGATGGAATGGCGATTACTCCCTATATTAATTACCTGGATTCGAGAACGAAAAAAGACGCAGAAGAACTTGCCAGCAAGGGATATTCCATCTGGGCCGAAGAAACAGGAAATCCAATTCCAAACTGTATGTTCCCGGCTATGTTTGCAAGATGGTTTTTAAATAATAATAAAGAATTTCAGGAAAAAGGAAAGAAATTCATGCACAATGCTCCGTATGTATTGTCCAGACTGGCAGGACTTAAGGCGAAAGATGCATTTATAGACTGGGGTGCTATGTCAGGCTGGGGGTTAGGATATCATGTGTATAAAAAAGAATGGTCCAAAAAACAGCTTAATATTCTTGGAATTGATCCTTCTTATATGCCCAAAATTGTGAAACCGTGGGATATTATCGGTGGACTGACAAAAGAAGTGGCCGAATTTACCGGATTGCCGGAGAAAATCCCAATCTGTGGAGGAGCCGGTGATACAATGGAATCTATGCTTGGATGTGGACTTACAGGTGTGAATATGGCAGCGGACGTGGCTGGCACCTGTGCTATGTTTTGCGTATCAACCGATGGTATAAAACCGGAACTGAGTACTCCTGAGGCAGGACTGATTTTTAACAGCGGCACAATGGAAAATTCCTACTTCTATTGGGGATTTATCCGAACAGGAGGTCTTTCCCTTCGTTGGTTCAGGGACAATATCTGCAATAAAGCAGGGGATGGAGATTATTATGATGTTCTTTCAGAACAGGCAAAGGAAGTTCCACCCGGGTCTAAGGGAATCTTATTCCTTCCCTATCTGACCGGAGGATATGGAGATATTTCCAATGCAAGCGGCTGCTTTCTTAATATGACGATGGATACAGATCAGAAAGTACTTTGGCGTGCGGTTCTTGAAGCAATTGGATATGATTATATCGGTGTAACAGATATATACAGAAAAGCAGGGGTAAATCTGGATAGAATTACAATTACAGAAGGTGGAAGCCGAAGTGATTTGTGGAATCAGATAAAAGCGGATATGTTAAACAGCGATGTCGTAACACTGAAAAATGCAGGTGGAGCGGTAATGACCAACGTTGTAGTGGCAGCATTTGCAATGGGTGATGTCGAAAATCTTCAGGATTCTTTCAATTCCTGGCTTGAAACAAAGAAGGTATACCACCCGAATCCTAAAAACACATCCTATTACAGAAAAATTTATGACATGCGAAATGAGCTTGTGCGAAAACAGATGAAGACATCTTTTGATTTGTTGAAGCAGATCCGGGATGAAAAATAGAGATAGGGAATAGAGGAAAGACAGAGTGAATATATTTGAGATTATTGAGGACAAAATACCTGAATTGCCAAAGAAACAAAAAATGATTGCGGAATATATGAAAGCAAATCCAGACAAGATGGCATACACCACTTTAAAAGATATCAGCCGTGAGACTGGGGTTACAGAAATGACCATCTTAAATACCTGTCAGTCCCTGGGGTTTCAAGGTCTGAATGATGTAAAATATGAATTTAGAAAAGAGAATATTAAAAGAGAAAAAACCGATGTCTTTGAAGATGAGTATGCACCGTTGATTCCGGTCTATGAAAGGAATAGAAGAGAGAAATTACTAGAAGAAATCGGAAACGAAGAAGTAAAAATGATTACTTCATTTTGGAAAAATCTTGATTTGAATGATATTATTCAGGCGGCAGAGATCTTAAGAAGCAGGAAAAGGGTATTTATATGTGGCAGAGGTTTCTCTTTTTATTTAGGTGATTTCTTTTCGAAACGTATGATTGGATGTGATTTTTTCCCAATCTGTATTAATACAGAATTGAATGATGATGTATACCGGCTGATGGAATGTATGAACGAGGAAATGCTTTTGGTAGCGGTTTCCTTCCCGGATTACTATTTTATGACAGATAAAATTGCACAGCGCGCGAAGGAAAAAGGCATTAAAGTACTTGCATTTACGGATAGGAAAGATGCAGATATTGCCCAGTATGCCGATTTTGTTCTTACTGTTCCAACTTTAACAAGGGGCAGTTTAAATACAATGTCAGCAGCCATGATGCTGGTAAATCTTTTGATCTCAGCTCTTAATATAGTAGATAGTTCGGAAGAACTTTGAAAAATATAGTGAAAACTAAATAAGTTGTTTGTTTTTAAGTATAAATTGACTAAAAACAGTTGGTTTATACTTTTTTATTAAATAATATAGACAAAATTTATATTGTTTGATATAATTTTATTACTAAATAATACAAAGGATGTATTTTTTGAAGGAGGTTTTTCCAAATGAAAAAAAGAGTTTTATGTTGCCTGCTTACAGCGGTAATGGTATTTAGCCTTACAGCCTGTGGCGGCGGAAGTGATGAAAGCACTTCACAGGGAAGCGGAGTGACCGTAGATGGGAAAGAACTGGACGCAGAACAGTATTATAATACATATCTTGTATCCGATCCCTCTACATTGGACAGTGTAAAGCTGACAGATAATTATGGTTGGGCTATTTTGACTAACATAATGGAGCCACTCACCCGTATGAGTGAGGAAGATGGTGAGAATGTCAGAGTGGGAGCAGGTGCCGAGACATGGGAATCGAATGAGGATGGAACTGTATGGACTTTCCACTTAAGAGACAATACCTGGACAGATGGGCAGGCAGTTACGGCGAACGATTATGTTTACGGTATTACCCGTACTTTAGATCCGGAATCCGGTTCACCGAATGCTTATTTGATTACCTGCATTAAGAATGGTGCGGCAGTAAACAATGGCGAGATGGATGTTTCTGAACTTGGTGTGAAAGCGGTTGATGATAAGACATTGGAGATTACATTAGAGCAGCCTTCTCCTTATTTTATTTCTCTGACAGATACGAGAGCAATGCTTCCACAGAGAGAAGATATTGTTGAACAGTATGGGGATACCTATGGGGCAGAGGCAGATACGATTATCGGATGCGGACCATTTAAACTGGAATCCTGGACACATAATTCCGAGATTGTTGCAGTTAAGAATGAAGACTACTGGAATGCTGAGGAAGTATACTTAGATACAGTAGATTGGAAGATAATCAGTGATGAGAATGCACTGTACAGCTCTTTTGAAAATGAGTCTTTGGATATTGTTGGATCCGCAACGAAAGAGTGGATGGAGAAATTCAGTACAACAGAAGGTGTCGATACAGTAGAATATGTATCCCCTGCTGTAAGATACAATTTCTATAATACAAAAGATGAATTGTTCTCCAATTATAATATCAGAAAAGCATTTTCCATTGCTTTAGACAGAGATGACGTATCCAATACCATTTATGATGGTGCAATGCTTGCTTCTTACTCCTGGGTACCAGAAGGTGTCTCTACAGGAGAATTGGGAGACTTTAGAGCACAGTCTGAAAACCCAATGGAAGAGATGATGAAAGAAGATCCAAAGGAAGTGCTTCTTCAGGGAATGAAGGAGTTAGGACTTGGAGATGATCCTTCCACAATCACAGTCACATTGAGCTTTGGTGATACCAGCCAGTGGATGCGTAAATATGGAGAATATTATCAGCAGGTATTTAAAGAAAAATTAGGTGTCAATATTGAACTTGATTATAATGAATGGAGCACATTCCAGTCTAAGACAGTAAGCGGTGATTATCAGATGGGTTATATGTCTTGGAGTATTGACTACAATGACCCAATTTCCATGTTGGAAAATATGACTTCTGATGCAGGCGCAATTCCAACATTCTGGTCAAATGAGGAATATGATAAGCTGATTGCACAAGCTAAGACAGAGATGGATGAGGCTGCCAGAGTTGAACTTTACAAACAGGCAGAAAAGATTCTGTTTGATGAAGGTATGGTACTTTGCCCGGTTGTGAATGAGCAGGTACATTCCTACAGACATGATTATATGAATAATCTTCCGACAACTTACTTTAATACGATGGGATTAATTGGTGTCTTCACAAGCGGAAGATAGTAAGATTATTTAATAAAAGCT
>JAUNBT010000227.1:0-3512 GCA_030526985.1 Lachnospiraceae bacterium
AGAGCAATTCTAATAATTTGCAAAAAAGGAGATGTTTCTATGTATTCAGGAATGGGATATGGTATGGGAGCTTTGTATGACCCAACATACATTTTACTTATTATAGGGGCAGTGATTACCATGGCGGCTTCCGGAAAGGTTAAGTCCACTTTTAATAAATACAAAAGAGTCAGAAGCAGATCTGGAATGACAGGTGCCCAGGCAGCAGAGCAGATTCTCCACTCGAATGGACTGTATGACGTGAGGGTAGAGCATATTGCAGGAGATTTAACGGACCACTATGATCCAAGGAGCAGGGTACTCAGATTGTCAGATTCCGTGTACGGTTCCACTTCTGTAGCAGCAATCGGTGTAGCGGCTCATGAGTGCGGTCATGCCGTACAAGATCAGGTATCTTACGTACCGCTGAAATTGCGTTCTGCATTTGTGCCGGTAGCGAATCTTGGATCTAAGGCAGCCTGGCCGCTGATTATTATAGGACTCTTTTTAGGAAAGAATCAGACTTTGGTTCAGATTGGAATCCTTTGTTTTTCCTTTGCTGTGCTTTTCCAGCTGATTACACTTCCGGTAGAGTTTAATGCATCGAGAAGAGCAGTGAAGATTCTTGGCACAACAGGCATTTTACAGGAAGACGAAGTGGGACACACCAAGAAAGTTTTATCTGCTGCAGCTCTTACCTATGTAGCCAGTGCCGCAGCCGGTATTTTATCTTTATTAAGACTAATTCTTTTATTTGGACGTAGAAATGATTAATTGACAGGAAAAATCGTTCCTGATCATTGCCAACGAAAAAGAGAACACGAGGAGAGTAAGAAAATGAAGAAAAAGGGAAGATGGAAGAGTGTTTTAGCAGCCGCCTTTTCCATTGCGTTTATGATGGCAGGACAAGTCAGTGCCGCTTCCGATACATTAGTGCTTCCAGCACCGGAGGCACTGATTCAGACATCGGATAATATGGCAGTGGACGGAGACGGCACTTCCACAATCGAACAGACAACTTCAAAAGTTGAGACCATTATTTTAAAATCAGAGACGGACACCATGGTTCTTGGAAAACAGTATCAGCTGACCTACAGCTGTTATCCAAAATCTTCACAAGATGCAGAGGTATATTGGATGAGTTCCAACTCATTAGTAGCCTCTGTCGACAGTCAAGGTATTGTATCCGCCGGAAAAGTAGGAAGCGCCAAGATTACCGTATATACTGCCGATAACAGCAGTGTTTCCGATAGTTTTACCGTAAAGGTCATAAAGGAAAAAGTAGTCATTCTAGACCCGGGCCACGGCGGCCAGGACAGCGGTGCAGTCAGTAAAAAATACAATCTGGTTGAGCGGAACATGAACTTGGATATTGCCCTTGCCTGCAAAGCAGAGCTTGAAAAATACGACGGAATCCAGGTTTATCTTACAAGAACCACCAACAGTTCCTATCCGAGCCTTTCTGCCCGTCCCAAATTAGCCTATGACAAGAAAGCAGATTTATTTGTCAGCCTCCATATCAACGATGGTGCAAGCTATTCCAATGGAGCAGAAGTATATCAGTCAGTCAATGGTCGGTATAAAGTTACCAATCTATCCAGAAATATTTTGCGGAATCTGTCTTCCCTCGGAGTAAAAAACAGAGGGGTAAAGACAAGAGCTTCCTCCTCTGGAAAAGACTATTATGCAGTCATTCGCGGCAGTGTTTCCTATGGTATACCAGGAATCATTGTAGAACATGGATTTATCAATCACAGCAAAGATGCCGCTTGTATGGATACCCGAAGCGAAAGACAAAAGATGGGACAGGCTGATGCCAAAGCCATTGCCGATTATTTCGGACTGACAGAAAAAGGATATGCAATCAGCAGCAGTGCCTCTGCAATGGTCTATGTGACCGGTGTCAAAGCATCTGCTTCCACAGTAACTCTTACTGCCGGTAAGTCAAAAACCATGAAAATGACCGTAACTCCGTCTAATGCAACGAATACATCCCTGTCCTGGAAGAGCAGCAACTCCCAAATTGCCAAAGTATCTTCCACAGGAAAAATCACAGCACAAAAAACCGGTGTGACCTATGTCACAGCCAAGGCAAAAGACGGAAGCGGCGAAAAAGCCAGAATAAAAGTTGTTGTAAAACGTGCGAAAAGATAATAGATTGGAAGAAACGGTATGAAAATAAAGATCATATGTGTAGGAAAAATAAAAGAAAAATATCTGGAAGACGGCATTCGAGATTTTTCTAATCAATTGAAAAAGCACTATGATTTAGAGATGATAGAGCTCCCTGATGAGAAAACTCCTCAGGGAGCTTCTCTTGTCATGGAAAATAAAATAAAAGAAGCCGAAGGAAAAAGAATCCTTTCCAAAATGAGCCAGGAAGAGTATATCTTTGCTCTTTGTATCGATGGAAAACAGATGTCCACCGAAACCCTCTCCAAAAAACTCCACAGGCTGGAAAGAGAAGGCACCGAAATAATCACCTTTCTCATCGGAGGCTCTCTGGGGCTAAGCGATGAGGTTGTGTCAAAAGCAAAAGAAAAAATAAGTTTTTCTGCCATGACCTTCCCCCATCAGCTTATGCGGCTGATTCTGATGGAACAGCTGGCAGCGGCATTTTCTTTGTAAAAAGGTTTTTGGTGTACATTCTATTTATGATGCTGTAAATCTTATCCGATGTTGTAAATTCTATTTATGATAAGGTTCTTTGTTGATAATCCGGTAAGCCCGGTAAATCTGCTCTTCCAAAACAAGCCCGGTAAGGGCAGGGGAGAGTGAAAAAGAGCTAAAATAGAGTGTAGTAAGCTCAAAATCTATATCCGAAAAAAAGGAAGTCGAAAAATCTTCCCAGTTCTCATTTTCAGAAAATCCAACAAGAAAAATCAGCGTAGAAATACCATGAATCCCGGCATTTTCAATGCAGTGGGCAAAGTCCGGGGAACTTAAGGTACTTTCTTTGGCACCGGATAGAACAAGAAAAAACTGGTTCTGTCCGGTATCGCTGCAGTTCTCCTGCAATTTCAGAAGTCCCTTTTTTGCCTGTTTGACATTTTTATAGGAAATGAATTTTAACTTACAGTAACGGGACAGCCGTTTTTCATATTCCTTTCTGGCTTCCACATAGTAGGAAGCAGCTTGTGGGCAATACGTGTGTATCTGAATGTTCATGAATAAATCCTTTCTCAAATTTTGCGGGTTTCAAAGTCATACAAATGAATAATAGATATGAAAAAAGCTCTAACATCTATATTCCAAGATATTAGAGCTTATTACGAACCAAGAGGGAATTGAACCCCCGACACGTGGCTCCGGAAACCACTGCTCTATCCGCTGAGCTATTGGTCCATACAAGAATATATTGTACAACAGATTTTTAGATTTGGCAAGGTGGAAAATGAAAAAAATTGTGACAAGTGTTACAGTACAGACCCCAGCCAGTAGAGGGAAATATAAGCTCACGAAATAAACGCAGATAAGAATTAAGAAAACACACCTTGCGTGATAGGAAAGATGTTAGCATCATATAGTCGGTA
>JAUNBT010000227.1:3522-5255 GCA_030526985.1 Lachnospiraceae bacterium
TCATACAATTGCAGAGAAGTTCAACACTCTTGTGATTGCGGAAAGTCACAGCTTGCTGTTGCTTACACTTAAACTTTCTAAGAGAACGTTCTGAAAGATTATTGGTGTAATCAATCTCCGGGTGTCTTAAGAACAAGAGATGATTTGTTTTGTATTGATCCATTCTCTTGTAGAGATTGAAACCATCGCGGTAATACTTTTTCGGAGGGTGTTTCAAATATTCAGTTTCTGCAAGAGAAATAATTCTCGAGTATTCTTGTTCTTTTACAGAAATATACTCTTCAGTAAAAGCATCTTTTGCAGTTTTATAGGAATGAATAAGAGAAGATAAGAAATTTTGCATCTTAAGATTCCAGGTAAGTTCTGGTTCATTATCAATACTGTCTTGTAGATATCTGAGGACATGGGCAAGGCATTCCTGGTGTTCAGAACCATAGTGGTAATAAGTTTTGTCATGGTCATGAACCAAAATCTGCTGATAAGTTTCAACAGGAGTACCCTTAATACCTTCGTGCCCCTTGTGTTCGCGGAAAGAGTAAAGCATTTCATCTTCGTTGGCACAGATAATGACCTGAACCGTTTTACCATTTACACGTCCAGGAGTAGCATCAGAATACATGACAGGAGCCATTAGAAGTCGGTCAAAGATACGCTGGCGCTCTTCTTCGGTATTAGCAGAGAATTGACGGGAAAGGTCATTAATCAATCCACGAGAAAGAATAATACTTCCATTACTGAGATTTTTGATCAATTCCTGGGTTTTATCAATGGAAACGTTGCAATGATTATTAAGTAAAAAAGCGAGAGCTTTAGCATTAGGACCATAATTAAATTCATTCGCTAATGCGTTAGGAAATGGTGCATGACCTCTTTTACCAGTGGAATGACTACGGTATTCAGGAGTGGAGTATTCCGTTACAGAAACAGATAGTTCGATATCACAGACCTGTTTGGTAATCATCTTTCCAGTAAGGTAGTAATCAGGGTCAGTGAGGATATCATCAGGAACAGGGATAGAGATAACAGGCTTTGTAGGAGCCATATGAGGGCGCTTATAGCCAGGGTTGATAACGTTCTATTGATTTGGTGAGATCTTTAATTGTTGTCTTAAGATTTCGGATTTCCTTTTCAAGAATAACTTTTTCATCATTTGTGAAGGTGCCTGATTTCAGTCGTTTGTTCTCAGCACGAAGAGATATGAGTTCTTTTCTTTGAATTTCATGAGCTTGCTGAAGAGTCATAGGCACCTCCGATCATTTATGTTTGGAAAGGGAATCAAGAATGTTTTGCTGTTCCTTACAGATGGAAACCACTTCAGAATAATCTGCAGTAAGTTCATCTGCATAGTGCTGTAGTTCAGTTAACCTTGTTTTGAGATTTGAATTAACGTCTTCTAAACAAGAGATTTGTTGTTGCTGCTTTAAAATAATTTTCTTCTGATTTTCTCTGATTTTTTCAGAGGTTTCAAGAAGAGATTTTAAGTTCTGTGTCATGAGAGAACCATCCTTTAATTGATAGCTTAATTATACAGGAAAAGGCGAAAAATAGCCAATCTCGAAAAAAAGCGAAGTAGCAAAATGACGGTGGATAACGGAAAAAAATATAAGAAAAATGTGGAGAGATAGATGTGAAAATGGGATAAATACAAAGAATAAGAGTAAGAAATTAGAAAGATGAAGTTGGATTAAGAAATTAAGCAAAAAACTAATTGCGGTACATGAAAACGTGAAAAA
>JAUNBT010000014.1:0-8521 GCA_030526985.1 Lachnospiraceae bacterium
TTAAAAAACTGACTCACGATGAAATCTACGATATTTTAATGGAAGTATTTTAAAGGAGGAACGAATGAAAAAAGTGTGGATTGGGTTGAAGGTCTGCAATATGTGAAATAATCCGTAACTCAAATGCAAAACGAAAATGAGGAAAGCTATATAAGAAAAGAATTGACACAGTGTCAAAAAAAGCATTGACACTGTGTCAACTGTGTGTTATTATATCATCAAAAGATGACACAGTGTCAGATATATAAGGAGGAAATCATCATGAAGAAAAATATTGGTTCCGCATTGGCTCTATACCCAATGCCTGTAACTGTAATTGGAGCAATGAATGAAGAAAAACCGACATGGACATTGGTAGCACACGTGGGAATTATCGGTCATGACAGAGTGCTGGTAAGTCTTGCAGCACCGCATTTTATCAATCAGTTTATCAAGGATACGAAGAAACTTTCTATTAATATTGTGGATGAGAGTTTCTTGCCCGAGGCAGATTATGCAGGTTCTGTCAGCGGAGCAAAAGAAGATAAATCGACGTTGTTTGAATATGAGATGAGTGAAGCTGGTGTTCCTGTCATTAGGACTGCACCGCTTACTATTGATTGTACAGTAGAAGATATTTATGAAACCACTGGATTTGAAAGCTTTATTTGCAGCATTAACGGAACCTATGTGGAGGAAAAGTATCTGAATGAAGATGGAAAAATCAACTACCAGACCTTGAAACCGGTACTGTTTGAGTTCCCGACATATGAGTATCTGAGAACTGGAGACGTCCTTGGCAAGTGCCTCTCTTTTAAAAAAGCTCCAAAGGAGAGTATATGATGTCGAAGGTATCTGAGGAAAGAATCCATACAAGAGAAGAAGAAATTGTAGGTGCCTGTGAAGAACTCTATAAGACTATGAGCTTCAAGGACATTACCATTAAAGAAATCGGGAATGCAACCAGCTTTACCAGGACTTCGATTTATAATTACTTTCAGACAAAGGAAGAAATATTCCTTGCACTGATTGAACGGGAATATAGTTTGTGGATTGTAGAATTAAAGGAATGGCTGAATGGCACAGAGAAGGCCAGTAAAGAAGAATTTGCATCCAAGCTAGCACATTCCCTGGAAAATAGAGAGCTGTTGCTGAAGCTGATGTCCATGAATCATTATGACATGGAAAGTAATAGCAGACCGGAACGTCTGACAAAGTTCAAGGTGGTTTATGGAGAATCTATCCACACAGTAACGATGTGTCTGGAAAAGTTCTTCCCTGAGATGACAATTGCGGAGAAACAAAATTTCATCTATGTGTTTTTCCCTTTTATGTTTGGAATATATCCTTATACAGTAGTCAATGAGAAACAGCGTATAGCAATGGAAGAAGCAGGCGTAAATTATGTATTTCTATCGATTTACGAAATCACATTTAATTGTGTAAAAAAACTATTATGAAAGTCCGGAATATGGATACCGACGGCGATTGAGAGAGTGCAAAGCATGTAACAATCGACTTTAATAGTACAACAATTTAGCCAGCAATGGCAGAAAGAAGGTCTATGATGAACGAAAAAATAAAATTACCAAAAATCGCAATGGGTGCCTGGGCATGGGGAGATAAAGACGGATACTTTGGAAACACTATGACAGGGGAAGAATTTCGCCCGATTTTTGATAAATCTTTAGAGCTGGGAATGAATCTGTGGGATACAGCAACTGCGTATTCCAATGGAGAATCCGAGAAAATTCTCGGTGGATTCGTAAATGATACAGGAAGGGATAAGGTTCTTGTATCAACCAAGTTCACTCCGCAGATGGCAGCTATGTATGATAATAGCGTAGAGAAGATGTGTGATGCCAGTCTTGAGCGCATGAACATGGATTACTTTGATATTTATTGGATTCATAATCCCATTGGCGCACCGGAATACACAAAACAGCTGATTCCTCTCCTTCAGAGTGGGAAGGTAAAGACCGTTGGTGTTTCAAATCATAATCTGGCACAGATCAAAGAGGCAAATGAGATTCTTACAAAAGCAGGGTTTCGAGTGTCCGCAGTTCAGAATCATTTTAGTCTGATGAATCGTTCTTCGGTGGATTCAGGGATTCTGGATTACTGCAAGGAAAATGATATTACTTTCTATGGATATATGACTTTGGAGCAGGGTGCTTTATCCGGAAAATATGATGCCAAACATCTTATGCCGGAAGGAACAGCAAGAGCGGCAGCATTTAATCCAATGATGGATAAGATTCAGATTATCGTAGCAGAAATGAAAAAAGTAGCGGAGGCACATGGCGTTTCTGTAGCTCAGATTGGAACTGCTTATGCCATTGCAAAAGGGATTCTTCCTATTCTTGGCGTAACCAAGATTTATCAGGTGGAAGAAGCTGCACAGACAGCAAATATTGTTTTGACAGATGTTGAAGTAACAGCTCTTGAAGCGGCAGCGGATAAAGCAGGTGTAGAATCCATTCAGTTCTGGGAAAGCAAGATGGAGTAAATCTATTTGAAAGAATAGAATAAGCATCAGGCAGCAGCCAATGGAGGTATGGATGGATAACTCTCTTTGGCTGCTGTTTTACAAAACAAAAAAGAAAGCAGGTATATCAATGAAGAAAACAATTACATTATTATTAGCGGTAATATTATGCTTTTCACTTGCCGGATGTGGAACAAGCGGAAGTGAAAATGAAAAAGAACAAACAACAAGCGAAGTGCAGACTACTGAGCAGGAAACAACAGAAGCTATAAGCACATCGCAGGAAAACACTGAAGTAAGCAGTGAGACAGACAAAACAGATTCCTCGGAGACGTTAGATGAAGCAGAGTCAAACACCACATTGGTCGTTTACTTTTCCAATACAGGAAATACAAAAGCAATTGCGGAACATATTGCGAATGGTCTTTCGGCGGATATTTATGAAATTATTGCCAAAGAGCCTTATACAGATGCCGACCTGGATTATAACGATAATAATAGCAGAAGTACTTTAGAAATGAATGATCCGTCTGCACGCCCGGATATCTCTGGCACAGTGGAAAATATGGAGCAGTACGATACGGTTTACATCGGGTATCCGATTTGGTGGGGAGAAGCTCCAAGGATTTTATCTACCTTTGTGGAAAGTTACGATTTTACAGGAAAAACAGTGATTCCTTTCTGCACATCGGCAAGCAGCGGCGTTGGATCCTCCGCAGACAATCTGGCAGAAATCGCAGGAACCGGCGATTGGATAGACGGACAGCGTTTTAGCGGAAGTGAATCACAGGATGAGGTAATGGAATGGGTAAATGGACTGTAAGTCATAAGAAACAGATAAAAATGATGTTGGATGCGGTTATGTCTGTGATGCTGTTGTTCTTAATGGCGTACCAGGTAACAGGAGAAAAGTATCATGAATGGCTTGGTGCAGGAATGCTTATTCTGTTTCTGATACATAACCTGTTAAATATAAATTGGTATAAGACTTTGTTTCAGGGAAAATATTCGGTTCAGAGATTTCTGCGTATGGTGATCAATTTTGCGGTACTGATTGCAATTATGCTGACAGGATACAGTGGAATTGTTTTGTCACATCATGTTTTTACATTCCTGCCCATTGAAACAGGAATGGCAACGGCAAGAAGATTACATCTGGCAGGCTCCTACTGGTCTTTTGTCCTGATGAGCATTCATCTAGGGATACACTGGAGCATGATAACCGGCAGGGTGAAATTAAAAAACGTTGGATTATGGATATTCCAATTGATTGGAATTGCCATTGCTTTTTATGGAGCAATCCTTTTTGGAAGAAATCAAATCTTCCATAATATGTTTTTGCAGAATGAGTTTGCGATTCTGGATTATGAAACGTCGGGCATTCTGATTGTTTTGCAAAATCTGGCAATGATGTCCACATGGATCTGCGTGGGTCATTACCTGCTGCAGGGAGTGAATAGATTATCTGCTGGTAATGTCCAAATAATGGATGACACTATGAAAAAGAACAGAAGGATACAGGGTGCTGTGGGTATCCTTCTGGTTGTGGCTGTTATAATTATCGGGGTCATTAGCACTCCGCAGTCACAAAGAGATTTGTGGCAGAGTGCAGATTCGGAAGATTTTAGCAATGATACAACTGTGACGGAGGAGTCAGTCAGTGAATCAGTAACACAAGATAGTCCAGGCAATACACAGTCAGAAAATACGACAATCACTGCTTCAGATGAATTTGTTTTCATTCATGGTGGTACCTTTTCCATGGGCAGCCCGGAGACAGAAAACTGGAGAAGTTCGGACGAAATTTTACATACAGTTACCGTAGATGATTTCTATATCAGTGCCTATGAACTGACACAGGAAGAATACGAAGCGGTGACTGGAGAAAATCCAGGTACCTTTTCCGGAGATAATCTTCCGATAGAGAATATATCGTGGCTGGATGCAGTCACCTATTGTAATCTGCGGAGCGAACAGGAAGGTATTACCCCAGCATATATCATAGACGGCGAAAATGTATCCTGGAACCTGGGTGCTGGCGGATACCGTCTGCCGACAGAGGCTGAGTGGGAATATGCTGCACGTGCAGGAACAACAACACCATTTCATACAGAGACTTCCATCAGTGCAGAAGAAGCCAATTATTATGGGCATTATCCGTATGAAATAGAGGGTAATTATTTTGAACAGGAGAATCTGACTACCCAGCCGGGGCAATACCGTGAGACAACCGTAGCAGTGGACAGTTTTTCTCCCAGTGCGTGGGGGCTGTATAACATACACGGCAATGTCAGTGAATGGGTATGGGATTATTATGGGGAATACGAAACGGAAGAAGCAAGTAACCCGACCGGTCCGGCAACAGGAAAGCTAAAGGTGTACCGTGGTGGTGGCTGGAATGATTTTGCTAAGAATATGCGAAGCGCCTATCGTGCAACTTTAGAGCCGGACATGGGAAGCTTTAATATAGGTATCCGACTGGTTAGAAATGCTGTGAGTGGACCAGAAGATATTGTTGGAGTGGCAGATAAAAATCAAGCAAATGATATAACGGGAGGAAATGGTAAGATTCTAATTACATTCTTCTCCTGGGGTGGAAACACCAAAGGAGTTGCCGAAGAAATTCAGGCTCATACTGGTGCAGATTTGTTTGAAATTACGCTAGTAAATCCTTATTCTTCCGACTACAATACAGTGCTTGATCAGGCACAGCATGACCAGAATATCCAGGCCAGGCCGGAGCTGGCAAATCACATCGACAATATGGATGAGTACGATGTTGTAATGATTGGATACCCCAACTGGTGGGCATCTATCCCTATGCCAATCGCTTCGTTTTTGGAGGAATATGACTTTTCCGGAAAGACGATACTGCCCTTCTGTTCTCATGGTGGCGGAAGATTCGGACAAAGTTTGACTGCCATTGCCAAACTAGCCCCAGATGCAGAGATGGGTGAGGGCTTGTCTATTCACTATTCCGGGGGAAGCAGTTTATCGGCAGATGTGGAAGAATGGCTTAGAACAAATGGAATCATAGAATAAAACAATTAGGAGGAACATATATAATGAGCAAAAAAGTATTAGTTGTATATTTCAGTGCAAGTGGAGTAACCAAACAGGCAGCGGAAGATTTAGCAGTAAAATTAAAGGCAGATATTCATAAGATTGAACCGGAGACACCTTATACAAAAGATGATTTAAACTGGATGAATAAGAAAAGCAGAAGCAGTGTAGAGATGAGCAATCCAGACTCCCGTCCGGCAATTATAAAAACGCAGCTGGATTTGCAGGAGTATGAAGAAATCCTGATTGGTTTTCCGGTATGGTGGTATATCGCACCCACGATTATCAATACCTTTATCGAAACCTATGACTTAACCGGAAAAACTGTCCGCTTATTTGCTACCTCCGGTGGAAGTGGAATTGAAAACTGCGAGAAGAATCTGAAAGAACAGTATCCGGATATCAACTGGAAACTTGGCAAGCTGTGCAACAGCAGTCAGGCAGTAAAGGCTTTTGCTGACAGCATTCAGTAAGGAGGCACTATGAAGATTGTAATTTTACAGGGAAGTCCTGCCATGACAAAGCACTCCGCTTATATGAAAGATGCATATAATTTAGGACGTGATTTGAGAAAGTGAGGCAACGTATGAAAAGAAAATGTTTGGGAATTATATTGACCATGTGTTTGATGGTAGGATTAGTGGGTTGCGGGGCATCAGATCGGAACACAGACTCAAACGAAAATCAAGAAAATACCACTTCTAAGAGTGCGACAGAGCAACAGGAAACGGAAAGTGGCAGTACGGCTACGGCTGAGCAGCCGGCGAATGAAAACGATAATACTGCACTAACTGGTGATGCGCCGGTTGTTTATATGACAACGGATATCAGTTCAGAAGGACTGATGGCAGTTTATGAAGCTTTGGGCATAACCATTGATGCGGAGAATGTAGCAGTGAAGTTAAGCACAGGCGAAACAGGAAGCAACTATCTTGACCCGGCGCTGATTCAGAATCTGGTACAGACCGTGAACGGAACCATCGTGGAGTGCAATACTGCCTATGGCGGAGAGCGTTCTAATACGGCTATGCACAAACAGTTGGCGGAAGATCATGGATATACGGCCATCGCTGATGTGGATATTATGGATGAAGATGGATCTATGAGTATTCCGATCGAAGGCGGACAGCAGTTATCAGAGGATTTGGTTGGCAGTCATTTTTCCAATTATGATTATTATGTGGTACTGTCTCATTTTAAGGGTCATGCAATGGCTGGCTACGGTGGAGCAATCAAAAATATCTCAATCGGTATTGCATCTTCTGAGGGAAAAAATATCATTCACACAGCGAATAAAGGCGGAAGTATGTGGAGCGCTGACCAGGATTCATTTCTGGAGTCTATGGCAGATGCAGGAAAAGGTGTTTCTGATTATCTGAATGGAAATATCATTTATATCAATGTGATGAATCGTCTTTCCGTAGACTGTGATTGTGATGGAAATCCAGCAGAACCGGATATGCATGATATTGGTATCCTTGCATCCACAGACCCGGTAGCAGTTGATCAGGCTTGTATTGATCTTGTCTATGCAAGCGAGGATGGGGATTCTCTGATTCAGCGAATTGAATCCAGAAATGGACTTCACACCTTGGAGGCAGCAGAAGCCATTGGCCTTGGAAGCCGTACTTATATTTTGGAGAGCATAGATGATTGATGCTTTGCATAGAGAGTTTGTATATTTATGGTATTATTTTGAGCTACAATTAGGTCAGGTGTTTCGGTATTGGGTATGGGGTATGCTTATCGGTTCCGCAGTATCCGTATTTGGAAAGAATCTGATTCACAATCTGTTTGCCTCCATCTCAGGGAAAAAATATGGGGTGTTTGGAATCATACTGGCAAGCGGGTTGGGAATCCTGTCTCCCCTTTGTATGTATGGAACGATTCCCATTGCAGCGTCCTTTTCCAAAAAAGGAATGAGGGATGACTGGCTGGCAGCTTTTATGGTCAGTTCCATCATGCTGAATCCGCAGCTCTTTATTTACAGCCTTTCTCTTGGAACAGATATGGCGATAGTAAGGCTCGTCACCAGCAGCATCTGCGGAATAGTAGCAGGGCTGTGTATTCGGATATTTTATAAGGAAAAGAGTTTTTTCAACTTTACGAAGATGCAGGAACCATCGAACCATGATACTGACCCGAACATTGCCTTGCGCTATTTGAAAAATGTCTGGAGAAACGTGAAGGCAACCGGTGGATATTTTCTGATGGGAATCGTTCTGTCAGCACTGTTTATGAGATATGTACCGGCAGATTTTATATCCGGTTTGTTTGGAGCTGAGAGAGAATTTGGTGTCCTTTTGGCAGCGACTATCGGTGTTCCGCTGTATGCTTGCGGAGGCGGAACCATTCCTCTTTTAATGGAATGGTTAAACAGTGGCATGAGTTATGGTGCTGCTACTGCCTTTATGATAACAGGCCCGGCAACAAAGATTACAAATCTGGGCGCAGTGAAAATTGTGCTGAGAATCAAAAACTTCTGTATTTACATTGCGTATGTAATGGTGTTTTCATTGCTGGCAGGCATTGTGGTGAATCTGATTTATGGAATATAGAAGAAGTATTACCGCTTTGTTATGTGGGAAAAGCTCTGCGTGATTTTGCAGCAAGAGAAGAAGAACGGGAAATGGCACCTTTCTGTTATGACCAGAATATTGCCATGACTCCATATAGTGCTCTGGCTGGTGGCAGACTGTCAAAACTTCCGGGAGAAACATCAAAGCGTTTAGAGGAAGATGCTTATGCGAGATTTAAATATGATGCAACCGCAGATATGGATGGGAAAATCATCGACCGTGTTGCCAAACTGGCAGAAAAAAGAGGAGCGTCAATGACAGAAATATCTTTGGCATGGCTGCTTACCAAAGTGACCTCTCCAGTTGTAGGCGCTACCAAAAAGTCTCATGTTGACGGGGCTGTAAATGCAGTAGAACTCGTACTATCAGAAAACGAGATTGCGTATTTGGAAGAATTGTATCTGCCACATCC
>JAUNBT010000014.1:8531-30844 GCA_030526985.1 Lachnospiraceae bacterium
TATGGCACAGAATGGAAAACAAAAAGGTGGCAATGTGATTTAGAAAAGAAGAATGATACGGACTGTCAAGAAAACAGAATAAGAGGCAGGTGATATTATGAAGATATTAGTGATAAAAGGAAGTCCACATAAAAATGGTTCTTCCAATTTGTTGGCAGAACAGTTTGAACAGGGTGCGAAAGAGGCAGGTCATGAGGTTGTAGAGTTTGATACCGCACGTGCTAAGATTGCCCCCTGCATAGCCTGTGATTATTGCCATAAAGCAGAGACAGAAGGCAGCTGTTGTCAAAAAGATGATATGAAAATTTTGAAAAAAGAGGTTATAGAAGCTGATGTGTTAGTGTTTGCAACGCCGGTTTACTGGCACAGTACATCGGCGCAGATAAAACTGGCCATTGACCGTATGTATGCTTTTTACAATCAGATTTCAGAGGGTAAAAAAATAGTACTGCTGGCAGCAGCGAATAATCCGAATGCCCATATTATGGACCCGCTGGTAATGACCTATAAAGACATTTGTCACTCCCTAAAAGGAGAAAATGCCGGAATGGTTCTTGCTTTTCATTGTGGAACAAGAGAAGAAACTGAACAGTCAAAATATCCGGAGGAAGCATACGAGTTAGGAAAGAACATTGAAAAGTGAGGTGCAGACGTATGGGAAAAATAGATATTCACGCGCACTATTTACCAGAAATATATCGGAATACGCTTTTAGAGAATGGGGTAAACGCACAGGCAGTCCCATTATGGAGTGAAGAATCGCAGCTGGCTTTTATGAATGAGTATGGCATAGATTACAGTATCTTGTCGTTGTCAGCTCCACATTTCCATTTTCACGATATAGATGAAACGGCTGCACTTGCAAGAAAAATCAATGAGTTTGGGGCAATGCTGCATGAGAAATTTCCAGGCAGATTTGGATTCGCCTCTGTACTTCCGTTTCCAGATATCCAAATGTGTGTGAAAGAAATTGAGTATTCGGCAGTACACTTAAAAAACCGGATTTTTGGTATGCTGACAAATTATGAAGGAGTTTATCTTGGAGATGATTCAATCGTTCCAATTTATGAGAAACTAAATGAAATCGGTGCGGTTGTAATATTGCATCCAGCTGATCCGGTTCCGGCAAACAATAATATCAAACTGAATTCCGCATTGATGGATTACTTTTTTGATACAACCCGTGCGGTAACAAATATGATTGTGAACGGAACCATTCTAAAGTATTCTAACATTAAATTTGTGATTCCACACGGTGGTGCATTATTGACGGTTCTTTCCGATAGACTTTCTGTGCTGTCAAAAGCAATTGGGATGAAGGATATGAAAGTGGAACAATGCTTACAATCTCTGTATTATGATCTGGCTGGGGTCTCTATGCCGAAGCAATATGATTTATTGCTCGAAACTACGGATACAACACATTTGCTCTATGGAACGGATTATCCGTATACACCAAATCAGTTATATTCAGCGTTTTTGGAGGCGATGGAAGAAAAAATTCCAGACCAGTATAAGAAAATGATTTATAGTGAAAATGCGAAAGCACTGATACATTTCTGAAAAAACAAGCCATGAACTTCATGTCCATGGCTGCATTTATTTCCTGAAATGTGAACTCTGATATATCTACCTAAAAAGTAGGAATCCTGTTTGTGTATATCTTTTTCTATTATAGTAATGACAACTATTGAACTAATAAAATAATGATAGTACAATAAATAAATGCACTACGTGAAAATATAGATGGGAGAATCATTATGCAGTTAAATGAAGTACGCAGCAGACAGGAGGAGAATGCAAACAGGTTTACACTGAAGTGTATGGTATTATTGCTGTTTGGATTATTTTTATGCTGGTTTTTAAATATAGTTAATATATTTGTAGTAGATATGAAACTAATGAACAGGGCACTTCTCGGCTCCCTGTTTATCATTATTGCGTTGATGATAGCTCATTTTGTAGATCTGAAATCAAGATGGCTTAAATATGTATTGATTTTTGCGATGATGGGGGCAATCACAGTTGATGGGATAGCTATGACATATCATATGACTCTCCTTTCCGTGCTGCCGTTATTTTTATCAATCCAGTACAGCTCGAAGAAAACGGTAATTTATACATATGTATTATCAGTCATAAGTGTTGCTATTATTGTGATTATAGGTTATTTTTATGGATTATGTGATGCTAATATGTTGCTGCTTACAACAGGTCAGATGAGGGAATATGTAGACATGACGACAGGTGCAGTTTCATTTCCTGTAGTAAATGAGAGACCTTGGATAACACTTCCACTTTATTATATTTTCCCAAGAAGCCTGCTATTATTTTTATTAGTTCCTGTCATGAATAAAATTTCTAATGGAATTTCAAATACGGCAGTTGAATTAGCACACGTTCAAAAAGAAGCAGAGCAGGATAGTATGACGGGTATTTATAATAGGAACAAGTATCTTCAAATGGTAAAATCATTTTATGAAAATATTCCGATGGTCGGAGTGATTTTCTGGGATATTAATGATTTAAAAAAGATGAATGATGTCTATGGACATACAAATGGTGATTATATGATTATAAGTGTTGCGAATCGATTAAAGGAATTATCGGCAGATAACCGTAAGCTTTATCGTATTGGCGGGGATGAGTTCATCATGATTGTTGAGAATCCAGAGAAAGAGGCACTAGAACGAATTATAAATGAATGGAATTCGAAAGGACCGATGTATCATTCTGATGATAATCAGACTATAACAGCTGCGATAGGTTACGCTTATGGAGAGGGAAAGCGGATAAAAGAGATCGTGGATAAGGCGGATCATGATATGTATATGAATAAGAAAAATATGAAGAATGTCAGTGAAAAAGTCCAAGTATAAATAAAAATATTAAGATATTTGGAGAAAATTGATATAGACAATTTTAAAATTTTCACAAAGAGGACATGTTCCAAGTGATGAGTACTGCAGCAAAAAACATCTATGGGTTGTAGATATTGGCAATAAATGTGGAAAGAGAGCAACTATAAAAGCGAACTAATAAAAAATTTCCAAAAGAGTCACAGAAATGTGGCTTTTTTATTATGTATAAAATTACAATGAAATGACACAATAAAATTTTGAATTAATTTCTATGAATTTTCTCTAACAAAGCCCACAATTGATCGCGTAAGGTGTTTGTCTCGTCAAAAGTGGAATTACAGTTTTCCATAATACGTTCCGTTAGAGGTGGTAATTTGTCGTAAAGCTCTTTCCCGGCAGGTAATAACTCGATGTCGATACTTCGTTCATCTTCCGAATTAGTTACACGTCGTAACAGTCCCCGCTTTTCAAGTCTTTTAATCAAAGGAGTAAGAGTGCCGGAATCGAGATGTAAGATGTTTCCCATATCTTTAAATGAAATAATTTCATTCTCCCATAAAACTTGCATGGCGATATATTGTGTGTAAGTTAAATTATAAGGATCCAAATGTGGTTTATATGATTTGATAATTTCTTTAGAGCAGACATACAGTGCAAATCCTAATTGCTCATTGAGTGGTTGCCAATATTTATCAGTTTTTTTCATGTTACCCTCCATTTCATTGCATAAAGCAATGTGAAAAATAGTAAATAAGCCTGTTAAGAACTATATTTTGTAATCGTACAACATAAATAGTAAAAAGTCAATTTACAATTTGCGTGAAAATCTCGCACGATTGTACAAATTTTAATACACAATTGCTTGACAATTCACTCTGAATAAGGTATTATTACTATAATGATTTTGCACAATTAAATAGATAACAATTTAATAGTGCGACACCACAAAGCAATTTTGTGTATTAAAATTTAGGAGGTATTGTTATGACTTATGAACGATTGTTGGAACCAATCACGATTAGAAACTTGACACTGGACAACAGGATGGTTATTACTGCTATGCTTACACGATTGGCGGGAACAGATGGATCTGTTACAGATGAGATAGCATCTTATTTTTGGGCACGTGCAGAAGGCGGATGGGGAATGCAAATTTGTGAAAATTTAGCTGTCCGACCGGATGGAAAAGCATATCCGCGTGTTTGGGGGGCGTGGAGTGATGATCAGGTTCCAGCATTAAAAAAAGTGGTAGATGGTTATCATGAAAGAGGCGGAAAAATTGTAGGTCAGATTTATCATGCAGGACGAGCTGCGGTGTCAGCTTATATTGGTTATCCTAGTGTAGGTCCGTCAGCCATCATGGATCCGACTGTTCCACAGCATCCACATGAGCTTACCACAGATGAGGTGAAGGAATTAGTTAAATGTTTTGCGGATGCGGCTCGTAGAGTAAAAGAAGCTGGGTTTGATGGTGTTGAAATCCACGGTGGTCATGGATATTTGATTAGTGCATTTTTATCACCTTATTCTAATAAACGTACAGATGAGTATGGTGGCAACTTACGAAGAAGAGCAAAATTTGCATTAGATATTGTCAAAGCGGTTCGAGAAGAAGTGGGAGATTTTCCAATCTTTTTTAGAATTTCTGCAAGAGAATATGTGAATGGCGGTCTAGATATTGGCGAAACGAAGGCAATTGCGAAAATGTTAGAAGAAGCAGGAATAGATTGTCTTAATGTCAGTCATTCAATTTTTAAAAGAGGAGAGCTTCAGCTTGCAAGTTACAATATTCCTAAAGCTAAATTTGTTTCAAATGCAGCGGAAATGAAAGCGATATTGAATATCCCAGTCATTACAGTAGGTCGAATCAATGATCCAGATATAGCAGAGGAAGTGTTGGATTCAGGAGCAGCAGATATGGTTGCAATGGCTCGTGCCTCTCTTGCTGATCCTCAACTGGCAAATAAGGTAAAACGTGGAGATTACGAAGGGATCAATAAGTGTATTGGATGTCTTCAAGGCTGTGTAGCCGGAGCAAATATTTCCTGTCTTGTTAATCCTGAAACTGGTTATGAGCGGACACACAAAATCATACCGGTTGAAAAACCAGGCAAGGTGTTTATTGCTGGTGGTGGTATTTGTGGCTGTGAAGCAGCAATAGTTGCAGCAAAGCGTGGACATAAAGTAACATTGTTCGAAGAATCAGCCTGTCTTGGTGGTCAGTGGCTTGCAGCATCAGTGCCGGTAAACAAAGGAGACTTTAGTTCACTAATTGTTTGGCAGAAAAATCAACTTGATATACTCGGTGTTGATATTAAACTTAATACGGAACTTTCAGCAGAGCATGTAAAAAATGAAGCACCTGATGCAGTTATCATTGCAACAGGAAGTAAAGAGAATGTTCCTCCGATTCCGGGACTTAAGGAGAGCAATTTCGCTTTGGCACAGGAATTTCTTCTTGGACGTGTGCCATTTGGAAAAAATATTGTTGTAATCGGTGGCGGCGCAGTTGGTGCAGAAGTTGCTGATCATATTGCCGAGCACAATACCAAGGCAACAATTGTAGAAATGCTACCTGAAATTGCACCGGATGAATTGCCGTCACGTCGTATTCCGTTGCTTGCACGGTTAGCTGAGAATAAGGTGCCGATTTATACAAATACAACAGTAGAAATAATTGAAGGAACTGAGATAACAATTAAGACCAGTGATGGGGTAAAAGTGCTTTCTGACGTAGATCAGATTGTGGTTTCCACTGGTTCAAAGAGCTATAATCCGTTATCAGATGCTCTTGCACAGCTTGAGTGTAAAGTGATTGTTGCAGGTGATGCCAAAAAGGTCGCAAACGGAATGAGTGCAATGAATAGTGGTTACGAAGCTGGAATGAACGTGTAGTAGAATAATTCTTAAAATATAAAGGAGATAATATTATGGAATATAATTGGGCTGAACTTAATCGTCGTTGTGCGGAAGCACTTAGATATACACCAAAGATAACAGCAATAAAATTTATTCATACGGATGAGGAACTGGAGGCTATCCCGGATAAGAAATATCCTAAGCTGGGAGCGGTCTGTGAAGTAGTCGGACTGGCTGGATATTATGATAAGACTTTAGTTTGCCTGCCGGAAGATATATCGGGTAATGCATATTGTCAGGTTACCAATGGACTTGCTGAGATTGATGAGCACTGGGAAAGTGGTGCAGCTCTGGCGAATGTTCCGTTCAAGTGGTTCGAAACACCGGAGGAATCACGAAAACATACAGGGGCACTTGTAGATGGTCATCCAAAGGGAAGTCCACTCAAAGCAATTGCTGTTGCACCTATTAAAATCGGTTCTATTAAAGAACCGGACGTTATCTCACTTGTGATACAGCCTGGTGCAGCATTTTATTTTCTATCAGGTTTAGTTTATGGAAATTATAGAAAACTGAATTTCCCATTTGTTGGAGAGTCAAGCTGCATGGACACATGGGGATATACATACAATACAGGACTTCCGGGAATCTCGCTGGGATGTAGAGGAGATCGTTGTTCTGGTGCTATGAATAATGACGAGATGAGACTTACAGTGACGCCAAAGGATTTTGTTGAAGCAATTGATGGTATGGTAAAACTATATAATGGCGGGATTACATTCCCATTCTATCCGGGTATGACTATACCGACACTCAAAGCACTCATGAAATAATGCCTAAATATATATTTGTACAAATACTTTTTGTACATTACCCATCGCATGAAAGGAGAAAATTAATATGAAGTTTTCTGATAAAGTTGTTGTTGTTACTGGAAGTAGTTCAGGAATCGGTGCTGACGCAGCAAAGAAATTTGGCAAAGAAGGAGCAAAGGTTGTTGTTCATTGTTCGAAAAATATTGCCGGTGCTGAAGAGGTGGCTGGTGAGATTCGTGCTGCGGGTTCGGATGCATTTGTCTGCCAGGCGAATTTTGCCAATCCGGACGAAATTGAAAAATTCTATAAAAAGATAATCGATGAATTTGGTACGATTGATATTCTTGTGAGTAATGCAGCAGCTCATGATTCCTTTATTCCGACTGCTGATATGCCGTTGGAGACATGGCAGGAGACGATAGCTGTTGACTTGACAGCAACATTCTTAAACTGCAAATATGCACTTCCACATATGCTTAAGAAAAATAAGGGTACGATTATCACAGTATCTTCCGGAGCAGGAGTTGTAGTTGGTGCAGGCGGAGTGGGTTATACATGTTCTAAAACAGCTGTAATTGCACTGACAAAGCAGATTGCATGGGAGTATGGAACTCAAGGCATACGTGCAAATTGCGTGTGTCCTGGCATCATTGATACACCTATGCTAAGAAAACATACAGATATAGAGGCTGTAGAGGGTATGTTAAAGAAATCTATTTGCGGACGTCTTGGAAAACCGGAAGACATCGCAAACACAATTTTGTTCTTAGCAAGTGAGGAAGCCTCGTACATCAACGGAGAAAAAATCCTTGTTGATGGTGGTTATGTAGTGAAACGTGGTTAATTTAACCTGATAAGCAGCGGAGCTGCTATAAGGTTATGAGGAAGTAGCGAAGCGGATTCCGAATATCCGCTTTGACAGTACCTATATATGGAATTAAAATGATAGGAATACAAGGAAGTAGTTTTCTTATAGGAAACTACTTCCTTGACATTATTTTGTTGAAAAATAATACGAAAGAGAGAGTAAACGTTATGACACAGATTACGAAACAAACAATGATAGGCGAATTATTAACTATGAGTGACTCAGTTGCACCGGTTCTTATGGCAATAGGAATGCATTGCCTTGGATGTCCATCGTCCCAGATGGAAACAATTGAACAAGCGGCAATGGTTCATGGCGTCAATCCGGATGAACTTGTAAGTATACTCAATCGTGTAGTAGTACAGTAAATAGTATTGAACTTGTTTTATTCAGTAACCAGAATCAGATCGCTTTAAATATCTTTGTCCGGCAGCCAATTTTTTTGTAACAGACAGGGAGGGCAGTCTATGAGTAATTTTACTAAAAAGGAAATCACCCAAACCTTTATCAATTTATGTGAAAAAAAATCATATGAAAAAATAACAGTGAAAGAAATCGTTGAAGAAGCTGGCATTTCTAAACAAACCTTTTATAATCATTTCATAGATAAATATGACCTTATGGAATATACCTATGCCAGACATACGAAAGAAATGGCCAAATTAGTAACACAAACCAATAAAGGAAAGTTTAGTGAATACAACATTATTGTTCAGACGCTCAATTATTTTTATAAATATAAAAAATATTTTGCAAGTTTACTCAGGCAAACTTCTGCAAATGAGTTCCTTACCAGTATGTATATATCGAATCGTGCATGGTTTTCAGAATGTGTAAAACATAAAAAACATGTTAATACGCTTAATTATCACGAAAATCAGATAATAGATTTTTATGCTGCTGGTGCAATAACATTAACAAGAAAATGGATTTTGAATGATATGACAGAACCTGTTGAGGAGTTTGCTGAAGAATTATTTGAATTACTTAATTATATGTTAGATGCACTGAATTTGCCGGTAGTGGTATGTTGTGCGTAATGTAAATGTAAAAAAGAGACTAATCTTATGATTTAGTCTCTTTTTACATTTACATACAGATTCAAAGATAGTTATTATGCACCAAAACCCGCTGCGATATCATCGACAAATTCTTTTGCACTCTTGATCTCTTTAAGTGCTCCTACTGCAGCACTGACAGGGATACATCCATGTTCGGTATCTCCTTCAATCATTGCTAAATTTACGCTTTTATTATATAAAGCACCAATATCAGCAGCAGATGCTCCACCCGCAGCCATAGCCGCACAGCTTCTTGCCAGTAAATTTGGAATAGTGTTTAGCTTGGTACTAGAAACAGATGAACTCCATCGAATAATATCTTCACCTTTAGCATCAAGAATTGCTTGCTTATAATTAGCATGTGCCCGGCATTCTTTAGCAACTTCAAAAACAGAACCGCAGTAAACACCTTCTGCACCCATAGCACAAACACCAGCAGCAGCAGCTTTACCTACGATTGCTCCAGCTCCAATAACAGGGATATCTTTAACCTTTTCCAATACCATTGGAAGAATAGTAGATAAACTCATATTCCATTTAGGTGAATGACCTCCTGCTTCAGCACCAGTTACGATAACGGCATCAGCACCATATTCGGCAGCTTTTACGCATGCATCAACAGTACAATTCAAATCACGGTAGATTACGATGATTCCATTATCATGAAAATCTTTGAAATCTTGAGCCAGATTTGCATTATCTATAGTAGATACGGCTACAACGACAGGTACTTTTTCTTCAATAATTACTTTTTTAAAAACATCGGAAAAACTGATTTTTGCTTTAGATGTCGTAAAACGCATGGTATCTTCTGTAGAAGGAAGATAATTAACAGCAAAAGGCTTATCAGTCAGTGTTCTTAGTTTTTTGATTTCTCTTCTAAGATTTTCACCATTTTCAAAGGCATCCGGTTGAGGGGCAGTAACATTTGAATTGATACCAATTAACCCTAACCCACCAGCATTAGAAACTGCCGCAGCAAGATTTGCATCACATAAATAAAGCATAGCAGCTTCGAGTACAGGTTTTTCAATTCCAAGTAATTCAGTAAGTCTATTTTTCATATAACCAGCTCCTTTCATTTATACTTTCATTATAAGGATAATCATTTTTTGATACAATTTGCAGTTTGATAAAAGAGTCAAGAAAATAGACTTTAAAGGGAAATGGTCAAATATTCAGTACCATTAATAGAGATAGATTTTCACAAAATTTCCTTGTTCTAATCCTCCGTAATGGTGTTATTTGATTTTACTGTAACTCATGGGTTCATTGCAGCCCATTTTGCCATCTCATAGAAAACAGGGAATAAGGCTTTTCCCTTGTCTGTTAAGGAATATTCTACATGAGGTGGTATCTCATTAAACTGGACTCTTTTTACAATCTTGTGATTTTCCAAATCCTTTAATACGGTGGTAAGCATTGTGTTTGTGATATCTGGAATTGTCTTTTTGAGTTCTCCAAATCGATAGGTGGGACGTTTGGCAAGTTGGTAGATCACAAGCATACGCCATTTGCCGCCAAGCAGCTCTAAAGTATCCATAATAAGACATCCACTGCAGACATGGTGTTCGCTTTTAGATAGTTGTTTAAACTCATCATAGGAAACATCTTTTTTCTGCTCAAATAGCTTCTTTAATTCGTTATAGGGCATCACTTCTTTTTGTTCTGGCATTGATAAACCTCCTTAGTATAGTCGAATATACTTAGTTAAATTAAATTGCGTACTTGTATTTTGTTTTTGAACTAAGTATAATTTATATACTAAATAAAGTCAAGGGGAAATTTGTAGATTATGCTTTGCAGAAATGAATTCAAAAAATGATAATACAGGAGGAATGAACTATGACAATCGTACCTATATACAATAAAGTGGTGCTTCCAAAAGCAAAAATGTTTTTTATGACAGATAGTTTTAAATCAGTATGTGGCACAGCTCCACAAATGGATGAGAACCTTGTTTTTATCGTGGTAAAAAAAAGCAGCACCTGGCAGGAACTGACGGAAGACAGTTTTTATCCAATTGGAGTGAAAGGAAAGATTACCGAAGTAAATGCGAATGGATATCTTGTAATAGAAACAACGGATCGGGTTACGATTGACTCTATTACCATCAAAGGTATGTACGACATAGAACTGACCCTTTCCAAACGAGTAGATATTGATGAAATGACTCCGGATGAAGTTCAAAGAAGATTTAAAAATGTGCAGACGAAGATAAAAGAATTATTCTCTCAATATAAATGGGGAATGATGGCGGGTAGTTATTTTGCAGGAATACAATCCCTCGCAGAAATGGTATCCGTGATGTCTAGATGGTTGCAGAATTCAGCGGAAGAAAAATATCAGCTTTTAGCGGAGGATAGTCAGACAACACGTACCGAATTAATCGAACAATGTATTTATGAATATATTGAAATTACACAACTGACAGTGGAAGCGGAAGCAGAGCAGGCAAGCGATAACAAAAAGATTTACCGTAAGATGGCAATTCAAAAGCAGATGAAGTATCTGCAAAATGAGTTGGACGAATTGAATCCGGAATCTGTATCGGACGTGCGCAAGTTTGAAATGGCCATTGAAAAGTCCGGTATGAATGAAACAGCAAGAAAAGAGGCAGAAAAAGCCTTAAATCGTTTGAAGCAGGAAGGAAAAAACAGTGCAGAATCAGGAATGCTTTATGATTATCTTGATTTCATCACAAGTCTTTCCTGGAAGAAAGAGAAGGCACAGACTATTAAATTAAAGAAGGCAGAAAAAGTTTTGGAAGAGGAGCATTTTGGTCTGGACAAGGTAAAGAAAAGAATCATTGAACAGATTGCAGTTATGAATCTGAAAAAGAAGCAGTCTGGTTCCATTCTTCTTTTTGTTGGGGCACCGGGAACAGGAAAGACTAGTATTGGTAAAAGTATTGCGAAGGCACTGAATCGTAAATATGTAAGAATTAGCCTGGGTGGTGTCCGTGATGAAGCAGATATCCGTGGACACAGAAGAACTTACATAGGTGCTATGCCGGGAAGAATCATGGATGGCATTCAGAAGAGCGGCGTATCCAATCCGGTTGTTGTATTGGATGAGGTGGATAAGTTAAGCACCTCTTATAGTGGCGATCCGGCCAGTGCACTCTTGGAAGTATTAGATCCGGAGCAGAATAATACTTTCACAGACCACTACATGAATGTTCCGTATGACCTGTCCGATGTTTTGTTTATATGCACTGCCAACAGTTTTGACACCATACCGGCACCACTTTTGAATCGTATGGAAGTGATTCAATTTTCTGGATATACACAAACGGAAAAGATGCAGATAGCCAGAAAGCATCTTCTGAGAAAGTCAATGGAAGCTATGGGCATCCAAGAGACTCAAATCGTTATCTCTGACGAGGTATTAGAGTCTATCATCTGGGATTACACTGGTGAAGCAGGAGTTCGAACATTAAAGAAGCGTCTGGATACCCTGTGCAGATATGCTGCAGTGGAGCTGGCAAGGGATGATACAAAGGTTATTGAAATAAAGGAAGAAGACTTGCGGGAAAAACTGGATATGAGACCGGTCAGCCACGAACATGTCCTTGCAGAGAAAAAACCAGGAATCGTAACCGGACTTGCATGGACACAGAATGGAGGAGAAATTCTTTTCATTGAGACATTATTTACGAAGGGCTCTGGTCAGCTTCTGATTACCGGGCAACTTGGTGATGTGATGAAGGAATCAGTAAGAATTGCAGTGAGCCTTGTAAAATCCATGTTCCCGGATAAAGCAGATTTGTTCAAGGAAAATGATCTTCATGTCCATGTACCTGCTGGTGCCGTTCCGAAAGATGGGCCTTCAGCTGGTATTACATTGACAACGGCGATTGCTTCCCTTGTGACAGGAAGAGCAGTAAGCTCTGATTATGCCATGACAGGTGAAGTGTCTTTGCGTAGTGTAGTAACGCCAATCGGTGGTCTTCCTGAGAAGCTTATGGCAGCCTTAAGAGCTGGTGTGAAAAAGGTATTTATTCCGGCAGAGAATGTAGATGATTTGAGGGATGTAGATCAGGAAGTAAAAGATGAGCTTACGATTATTCCTGTGAAAGAGGTGACGGATGTACTGAGAGAAACCGGAATTATTACGAATTAAGAAAACAGATAACTTATAATTCAAGAAGAATGGTAGATTAGTTTCATTATGAAGCTTGGATGAATTCAAAAATAAACAGAGGTGAAAGATACTTATGAAAATATTCTATTTTACAGGAACGGGAAATAGTCTTTCGGTTGCCAAAAGGATAGGCGGTGAATTGCTTTCTATTCCCCAGGAAGTACATAAAGAAAAGTGCTGTTACAAGGATGATGCAATCGGCATTATATTTCCTGTGTATTATGGTGACATGCCAGATATGGTTCGCAGATTTCTTGAAAAAGCGGAGTTTGAGTCGGATTATTTGTTTGCTGTGGGTACATATGGCAGCAGCTATGCAGCTGCATTGGAATATATGCAGGAACTGGCTCATGAAAGGGGCTATCAATTTAACTATCTCAATGCTTTATTGATGGTTGATAATTTTCCACCTTTTTTTGACATGGATGATGAAATTAGGAGACTCCCGGCAAAAAGGACAAAGGAGAATCTCAAACAGCTTGTGGCGGACATTGATGCGAGAAAAGAATACACTCCAGTTACATTTTTTGGGGCAAGGGCAACTTCAGAACATGCAAAGAACTATGTTGGTGAATATTCTTCTCAGGGATTTGTGGTTGATGATACTTGTACCTTATGTGGTACTTGTACATCCGTATGCCCGGCAGCAAATATTTCCATTACAGATAAGGTGAGTTTCTCTGACAAATGTGAAAGTTGCTATGCCTGCATTCACGCCTGTCCGAAGAGCGCAATTAAGCCGAAGCACGAAAGAAGCAGCAAACGGTTCCGTAATGAGGATGTATCTCTGAAAGAAATCATAGAAGCAAATAAACAAAACGGAAGTATCAAGTGAAGACTTGGAAATAACAATAAAAAATCACTCATCAACAGGAATTAAGTTGCTGAAATATTTTGTTTTCCCAGAAAGCACGTCATCATAGAAGCCTTGTTTCCAGTCTATGTAATCTACTGCCTTATTTAGTTCCTCAATGGTATTTAAGAGTTTCTTTCTTTTCTTGGCAAGCATTACTTTTCTTTCAGGGATGGAAGGCTCTCCTTGCAGGCACAAGGCAAGGTATTCTTTCATTTCCTGAATGCTCATGCCGCATTTTTTAAGGCAGTCAAGGCTTTTGATCCAGGCTAAATCTCTTTCGTCAAAGGTGCGATAGTTATTCTTATCTCGTTTCACATTTGGGATAAGTCCCTGATTGCAGTAGAATTTCAGAGTTTCATAGGTCATGCCCGTCTCTTTACAAATATCTTTCATCGAATACATCGGAAACCCCCTTAAAATTCAAAGGTTAAATCAAAAAACTTGACCGGTAGTAACAACCGGGTGTTACACTGATACTGTATCAGAAGGATAGAGGTATGTCAACTACGGAAATATACCTTGACAGTTCCGATGAACCAGGTGATTTCAGGTGCATTCGATACCTTAAGTCATGCAATGGAAACCTATTTTGGTAAACCGGATACCGTCAATATATCTGATGAAATCAGTAAGTTGGCTTGTCTATTGACTAAAAGCGAAAAAATGGTATAATCTTATTGTTAACTTTAAATATTATTAAAGTTAACAATAAGAAAACAAAAGTAAAGAAGGACAATATACTTATGATAGAAGAATTAAGGAATAGGGTGATTCGAGGCTATATGGTAGATAAGACAGATGCAATGAAGCTTATTGATGCACCTTTAGATGAACTTTTAGCAGCATCCAATGAGATTAGAGAAAAGATGTGCGGTAATGAATTCGATATGTGTACCATTGTGAATGGAAAATGTGGCAAGTGTTCAGAAGACTGTAAATATTGTGCACAATCTGCATTTTATCATACCAGTTGTACGGATTCTTATCCATTACTAGATACGGTAGCTATCGTAAAAGAGGCGAAAAGAAATGATGAGAGGGGAGTATACCGTTTCTCTATCGTTACTTCCGGACGAAAATTATCTGATGGTGAAGTTGATAAGGTGTGTGAAAGTATTCGCGAGATTAAGAAGCAAACGAACATCGAAGTGTGTGTTTCTTTTGGATTATTAGAGGAAGAACAGTTTAGAAAGATAAAAGAAGCGGGAGCTTCAAGAGTTCATTGTAATCTGGAAAGCTCAAGAAGATTTTTTCCGGAAATATGTACAACTCATACCTATGATGAAAAGATTGAAACACTTAAGAGTGCAAAAAGAGCAGGTTTGTCTATTTGCTCAGGCGGAATTATAGGCCTGGGTGAGAATATGGAAGATAGAATTGATATGGTAATGACTGCCAGAGAATTAGGTGTAAAGTCTGTTCCTGTTAATATACTGAATCCAATCCCAGGGACTCCATTTGAGAATAATAAGATAATTCGTAATGATGAATTGTGTCGAATTGTTGCTATCTATAGATTCATAATTCCAGATGGAAATATTCGATTAGCTGGTGGAAGAGGATTA
This sequence comes from Lachnospiraceae bacterium, assembly GCA_030526985.1. Classification (GTDB taxonomy): domain Bacteria; phylum Bacillota; class Clostridia; order Lachnospirales; family Lachnospiraceae; genus SIG292. The sequence continues at coordinate 23,563 of JAUNBT010000014.1, forward strand.
GTTGGCGATCAGGGGGCAAAGTGTTTTAGCAGCGGTGCGAATGCAGCAATATCAGGGGACATGCTTACCACAGCAGGGATAACGGTAGAGACGGATAAGGCTCTATTAACTGATTTGGGATTTAAGCTTAAAATAAATAAACGTGCATAAGGTGCCTGTCCCCATCAGGCACCTTACAAAACAGCAAGCTGCGCTCCATAAGAGACGGTTTCGGTCGCAGGCATGGATGGAATAAAAACCAGAGTCAGCAAAAATACAATCAGGTTGATTGCCCCAAAGAACAGCATGGCAATGGTAAATGATGTGTTCGCTGCAATCAGGTTGGTAACGGGAACACCAAGCACCATCCCGGCTGATACGCCGATAAATACTTTAGCAACTGCTTTTGCAGATTCTTCCGGTTTTACTGCCTTTCCTGCTTCGGCCAAAGCCATAGAGACATATGCCGGATGGAAGGCAGCCGGGAATACTCTGGCAATCATAAGAACCGTGAAGTTAGGTGCAAAGGCGGAGATGATGTTGCTGGCGAGAAAAATACCGCCGGATACCAGCATCAATGTCTTTCTGTTTATTTTTGAGCAGAGAAGAGGCATAGTCGGACCAGCTACAGCTACTACAAGAGCAAAGCCGCTGACCAGCCACCCGGCAGTTGCAATATCTACCTGATACTGCTGGGCAATCATTGGCAGAATACCGACAATACCCATCTCCGTATTGAGAATGCCGAACACTCCCAAGGTGAGTATTAAAATAAGTCTGTTACTGTTTTTATTCATTTCGAGTCTCCTATAATTAGGTGATTTAGTTTGCAGAAATTGTGATTGTTCCGCTCAATTTTCTGATGTTATCGGTGCCGGAAACGGCTGAACCCAATTCGTACAGGCTTCCATTCGGTGGGCAAGGGGCATAAAACATGACAACATCGCCCCAGGGAACATAGTAAGACAATGAGCCAATTGCTCCGCCGCTCAAAGGTGTGTTACTCACGCTTAATTTTTTAGGTGGGTAGAAGGTCATTTCATTGTTGCTGAAAGGTTCCACTTCTATAGTAAGGGGCAGCTGGGCATAAAGTTCTTTTGCTGCCTGACTGTTGTTCAGTTCATAAATAATTTCGTAATCCGATGATTTTATAGAGATTTCCATAGTTTTTTCCTCCTCATTTCATTCATTTGTTATTGTTCCATCTATTTCAAATTCTCTTTGAAAAAAGATTCAATCTTATCAAAAGGAATTTTTGTAATATCGTCATACAGATCCACATGATTGCAGTTCGGCACCTCAATGAGTGTTTTCGGCTCGGCGGCAGACTCGTAAATTGCCATACTGAAGCCCTTGGACATAGCGTCTGTGCCCACGATTGCCATAATTGGACGAGGGGAAATTTCTTTAATATAGGTGAGCAGTGGATAATTCATCATGGCAAGGTTACTGGTTGTGGTAAAGTTGCCTCTTGCGTTGGGATGATGTCCTCTTTTCATTCCGTAGAAAGAGAAGAACTCTGCACTCATTGGGTCAAGGCCATCTGGGATGCTTTCGGCAGGTGTTTCAGGGAAAGAAGGAATCCATTCAGCTGTATCGGTTTCAAAATCTTTCCATCTTTGCTCATTTAGCTGTTTCTTTGTTTCCTGAAGCTGTTCCGGTGTCATGGTATTTCGCATGGCAGACATATCCATCATGCTGGCCGTAACGACCGCTTTGATTCTGGTATCAATAGCCGCTGCCGCAAGGGAAAAACCGCCGCTGCCACAAATGCCGATGGCACCGATTTTCTCTCGGTCAACAAAAGACAGGCAGCCAAGATAGTCGACACCGGCGCTGAAATTTTCGGCAAAAATATCGGGGCTGGATACATGGCGGGGTTCTCCGCCGCTTTCGCCCATAAAGGCAGGGTCAAAGGCCAGTACCACAAATCCTCTTTGTGCCAGCTCATTGGCATAAACGCCTGGTCCCTGTTCCTTGGTTCCTGCATAGGGAGGTCCAACCACGAGGGCAGGGTATTTCTGATTCTTGTCCATGTCTTTTGCAGTGTACAAATCTCCGGCTAATGTAATGCCGTACCGGTTCTTGTAAAATACATGCTCTCTGTTTACGTTTTCACTTAGTGCAAAGGTATATGTTTCACTCATTTTTTTGCTCCTCCTATTTGGATTGTAATTGTGAAAGGTTTTTGCTTTAAGAACTTCCTTTCATCTATAATATATAGAATAAAAAGCAAAATTACAAATAGTTATTAATGATGAGCTATTATCGTTTTTAGGAATGATATGAAATATTATAATGATTCATTATAAAAGAATATCGTCAAGAAAGATTGGTGAAGTAGATGCGGATAATGTTTGATACAAATGGAAGTCTTGTAAGGTGTCTGTCCCTGTCAGACGTTCTTTCAGTAGGAATATTGTATTCAGTAAGGGGAATAACCACAGCCACATCTTCTTTTACAGGTAACCGACGACATTCCAGCCAGCGTTTCCAGTTCTCCAAGAGTAATGGCAATCCAAAGTTTTCAATGATAGCAACCCTTGCAGGATGTATCCTAAATATCATTTTAGACCCTATTGCAATTTTTGAACTTCACTGGGGGATGATGGGTGCTGCGGTTGCAATCATAACCGGACAGGTTGTAACGGCTATTCTTTGCATAGCATATATGGTTCAGGGCATAAGCGGCCAAGCGGCTATCGATATGCCTGTCTATTTTTTCAGAACATCTCTTCTCATTTCTGGATTTGCAATAAATACATTGACTGTTCTCCATGGATAATAAAAAGCAAAGTATAAAATTATATGCCAAAGCGGGATATCTACGCCAGTGACTTGTTTCAATATCTGCCCTGCAACTATCTTTACAGCAAAAAACAGAAACCACACAATAATGTATCGTCCATCATGATGCATATACCAAGCTCCATCTACTTGTTCCACTATCTTTCTTCTTCCCAAATAGATTCCCTTGACGAATCCAATGCTCAGTATAATACAAATATCAATGACTTCCGCAGTTGAATGTATTCCATTATACTCTTTTACTAGCCCCCATATCATCAATACGGTCATAAGCACGTAAACCAACAATTTAATTTTCTTTCGGCGCATTCCACCAAACATGACCCAACAAAGATAACTTATGTAAATAATTCCTAGCAATATCATCTGCCAGATTTCAAAATTGTAATTTCCCATATTCTTTCTTCTTTCTGATACAGTCGAAATTTATTAAACATCTGTTGCATTTTTTATTATAATTCCCTATAATAAAATGGCAACATCAAATTTGTCAAAAATGAAAGATGTACAACACTTTCTTCAAATCTGTTGTATTTAAGGAGAATTCTATTATGAAAACAGATGCTCGTACGCGTTATACGAAGATGGTCATCAGAGAAGCCTTTTTTTCACTCTTAGAACATAAATCAGTTGACAAAATCACCGTCAAGGAAATATGTGATCTTGCTAAAATAAATCGTGCAACATTTTACCGTTATTATGAAAATCAGTATGATTTACTTTCTTTGATAGAAAACGAAATGCTAAACGAAATAGAAACCTTCTCAAAAGGAGGGCAAATAGACATCGACACCTTAATCACTAAGATGTGTCAGCTTCTATACAAAAACCGCGAAGAATGGGTGCTGCTTATGGGAGCTACAGCAGATTCCAGGTTTCCCAATAAAGTGTATTCTTTTTTCAATCAACGATACGGAGATAAATGTGTTACCAAAGAGCAGCAAATGAGCTATCGTTTTATGTTATATGGTTTTAGTGGTTTAATTGACTATTGGGTAAAAAGTGGGATGGTAGAATTACCAGAAGATATGGCCAGCCATCTCATATACTACCGACATAAAGTTCTTGATTGATTTATATTAAAGCAGATGATAGTGGCCGACCTAGATCGCCCATCTTCTTATCATAAATTTATCATAATATTATCATTTTCTATATTATAAAAGATTATGCATGAAAGTGTAATGGGCAATTGTAAGGTGCCTGTCCCCGTCAGGTTCTTATGATATTAATGTTTTTGAGTAATGTTGTGAGTATCATAATAGTTTAATTTTATTGACAGATGCCTGGTCTGTGATACCGGCAAATATTAGAGGTATTCGTCTTGATACAAATATTCAGTTAGAATATGGAATTGTATATATGAATGATAATTTAGGCATGATACAAGAACTTATTCCATTTTTCTCTGCGTAATTACAAAAATACTCCGCTACATGATTTATGGTAGCGGAGAAACATTTATTATAAAGGAGAGGTGATTAATTTTGAAGTTCAAGAAATTCTTTAATGGAGTCTATAAATAATTGTGCTTTGGTACATAGGTTATCTGTATACAGTAGTCCATAAGGAACAGTAATCTCAGTTTCAAAAGGAATTACTTTTAAGGTCGGATGAATATCCTGCCAGATAGCAGGAGTAATCATAAGCTGATTATTGAGTTCACAAGAGGTAAATACATTCAAATCATAAAAACCTACATTCTGAAAATGAATTTTGGGATTCTTAACAAATTCGTTTCTTAAAGCATCAAATTCGTTTGAAATTCCTGGCTTCAACAGGACAATCTGGTTATCGGATAAATCAGATAGTATGATTTTATCCTTATTGTATAAAGGATGATTTTCAGGAACGGCGATTGTGAGAGGAACGTTTTTAAAGAGAAGAAAATTGCATTTGTCTTTAAATAATTCTGATAAGTATAATCCCTCATACATAATAAAGTTTGTTCCAAGTTCTGACAATGGCTTCAGTGTTGCAGTGGCAGGGTCTTTTTGTGATACAAGACGGACTTCAAGATCAGGATAAACCTGAACAATACGTGCTGAGTAATCTGCAAGGTAGCGGCATTTTGTAATCAGTGATGTTCCAATGCAGATTTCATTGGAGGCAGTACCCTGTAACATTCTTGCACGTTCTATTGCATTGTTAGATAATCGAATAATATTTTTGGCATCCTGATATAGTGATTCACCTGCTGGCGTCAGGGTAATACCATGCGTTGTCCGATTAAAAAGTGTAATTTCCATTTTAGATTCCAGGAGATTTATCTGTTGAATAAGTGAGGTTGGCGTAATAAAAAGTTCTTTTGCAGCCTTTGAAAAACTGCCACAGTCAGCCGCTTTCAGAAAGGCATCTAATTGATGGTTATACATAAAATCCTCCTTTTAGTGTGTTTGCTAAAGGTCTTAACCTTATACTACTATAGCAAATTTGAACTTCCGTAACAACCTCATTTTTTGTAATATATAAGAAGAATGATAAGACTGGAGGAAACATAATGGAAAATAAGAAAAATCTGGTTGTGTTTTATTCATGGGGCGAAAATACAAAAGCAGTAGCAGAGTATATCGCAAAGAAAACGGATGCAGATATTGTTGAATTAAAGGTAAAGGATGAATATCCAATGGATTATCAGGAATGTATCCGAAGAGTAAGAAGTGAAGGAAGAACATACGAAGCAGAACTTAGAAATGAAATGCCTGATTTGACAAATTATCAGACAATTTTTGTTGGAAGTCCCTGCTGGTGGGGAACAATTGCTTCGGCAATGCGAACTTTTTTAAAAGAAAATGAGTTCAAAGGAAAGACAGTTGCTCCATTTATGACACATGGAACAAGCGGTTTATGCATACAGGAGTTAAAGAGCTTATGCTCTGGAGCAGATATTACAGAGGGATTAAGCATTTTTAATGAATATCAGGTTTCTACTACGAAAAATGATGTGAAAAATATGGGTAATTATGAAGTACAAACAGATAAATGGTTAAAAAGAATCGGATGTTGAAGAGAGGAAAATTCCTCTCCTCGCTTGAGGAGCTCGGAGTTTTCTTGCAGAAAAAAGGAGGAATGAATCATGGCAAACAGTAACATTTTAATTGTATTTTATAGTCAGACGGGTAATACGAAACATATCGCCGAGTTGATTAGTGAACAGACAGGTGGTGTTTTAAAAGAGGTAAAAGCAGAAACACCATATAAAAGTTTGTATCTTGGAGGAGGAAATCGGGTAAAAAAGGAGAGAAGTGAACAGACACATCCACCGATCATTCCAATACAATTAGAGGAAAGTGAATTTCCAATTGTCTTTCTTGGAACACCTAATTGGGGAAATGGAATTTCACATCCAATTATGACGCTGCTTGACCAGTATCATTTTGAGCATGCGACAATTTATCCATTCTGCACACATGGGGGTGGAGGCATTGCCCATGTGGTTTCGGATATAGAAAAGTTTTGTCCACAGACAAAAATAGGAAAGAGTTTTGATATATATGGTGATGGAGGAACAAGTGCCAAACAGGCAGTTGCTACCTGGATAAAATCACTGAATTTATAAGTCGGAGGTAAACATGAAAACAATATTTGATAAGACGCCACTTGGAAAATTAGAAGTGAAGAACAGAATTGTCTCTGCAGCAACAGGTCATAATCTTACAGATGAAATTGGACATATTCCAAAGGAATTGTTTGAAGTATACAGGGAACTTGCAGAAGGTGGTTCAGGCTTTATTCTCTTGGAATTTACCAGTGTGGCTGCTGTGGATCATTTTAGCAGTGGTTTAATGCGGTTACATAGAGATGATTTGATTCCTGAGTACAAGAAATTGGCTGAAATGATTCATGGGTACAATGCAATCGTTATGCCACAGCTTGCTATGGGAATATATCTAAAGAAGAATAGCAGGGGACAATGGGTACAGGCTGCCCCGGACAATATGACAAAAGAGGATGTACAGGATATTATTGATAAATTTGTCAGTACTGCCATAAGAGCTAAGCAGGCAGGTTTTGATGGTGTACAGCTTCATGGAGCACATGGTTTTGTTTTAAGTACATTTTTGAGTCCGGCTTACAATCACCGGGGAGATTCCTATGGTGGTTCTATGGAAGCCAGAAGTAAAATTGTAATCGATATTATTCATGGCATCAAAGAGAAATGTGGAGATTTCCATATCTCCATAAAAATCAACAGCAGTGATTTTATGCGTGGTGGATTAACGCCGGAAGAAAGTTTGGAAATATGTCAGCTTTTGGAGAAAGAAGGTCTTGATTCGATAGAGGTCAGCGGAATGGGTCCATGCGTGGATGAAATTTTGCCGGGAGAGAGTGAAGGCTTCTTTGCTCCTTATTCTAAAGTATTAAAACAGCTTGTATCGATTCCTGTTATTTTAACAGGGGGACATCGAAGTGTGGAACACATGGAGCAGCTATTAGCTGAGGATGCGACAGATTTCTTCTCTATTTCAAGACCTTTAGTCAGAGAACCGGGACT
>JAUNBT010000015.1 GCA_030526985.1 Lachnospiraceae bacterium
GTTTTACAGTTTTTACTTTTTTATATGACAATTCTTTATTGCCAACCATTAGATCTGCAACATAAATGGTATAACTTTTCACATTTGAAACTTTTTTTAAAGTTACTTTTATTTTATTATTTCTTTGTTTTATCTTGACGGACGGCTGATCGAAATATTTGTAAGGACTCCAGTCTCCATAATATTTAATCTTTTTGCAGTTAAAATCATTGTATGCCCGGAAACGATATTTATATATGGTATCTTTCTGAATTTTTATTTCAGTTTTATAGTCATATTCAAGTCTTTTTATCAGTTTTCCAGTTTTTGTACGAATTTCAATCTGATATCCACTTACCCTTGCATTTTGCACACCGAAGGTGAGTGTTTTTTTTGTATAACTGCAATATTTAATAAACAAATTTTTTTCAGTGGCAGCTTCTGGTTCTGTACACACTGAAGCACCACCAGAATATACTGTCCTACCATTAGAAAGGCGATAATACAGAAAAAAACCATCCCTATATCCTTTACCTAATCCGGTGATAGTCGCAGATGTTTGGGAAGCATCCCCTTCCCAAAAAATTTTACCCTTGTTGTTTTCAATCCACAGCCCAGTAATATCATATCCGTTGTAGGTAGTCTCAGGATTCCAGTGTACTGTAACACTGTCATCCGTACATGTTAAAAACTCAAAACCATCTCCTACAATTTCTGCATCTGCTCTAACAGTATAACCAAACAATATAAATCCTGCCATAAGGCACAGTGCAAGTGTGAGTGTGTGTTAACTTTTTCATAACATTCCTCCTCGTATTTTGGTTCAATTATTTTGGTATATTTTGAACCAATAATCTTGTTTTCATTATATCAGGCACACAGTCAAAAAACAACACAAAATCCCAAAAAAAGCCATAAACTGCACTCCATACATAAGTATGAACTATAGTTTATGGCTTTCAAATATAATATATAAAATCCACACGATTTGCTTCGAACGCTGTCCATAAGCGTTACCCTTGCAGTTAACTCGGCTCAGGCACCCTCGCGTCACACAAGAGGTCCTGCTTAGTGCTGCTCCGTTCCCGACCTGACACGGTTCACAGGTTCCTGTTGCACAAGACCCAAGCTTCAACGCCACTTACAAGGGGCAGCCCTACAGGCAGACCGCCCTCAGTCAAATCATCACCCCTGCTATAGCGGATTGCAGGTACAAGGTGCCGCTACCTCCCCGGCTGTGTGGAAATTTTGACTTAGTTGCTTTTCTAGTATAGACTAAACTTTGATTTCTGTCAAATTATTTTTTCCCATTCGCCGCAAACATATTTTTCCTATTCGCCGCAAACACCGTCTGTACAAATAATTCAGCTCCCGTCCGAATTCCATCGTCATTTGTTTTAAACTTTGCATTGTGCCAGGAGTAGCATTCTCCATCGCCACCGCTGCCAACCCAAAACAAAAATCCAGGAACCTTTTCCATCATAAGAGAAAAGTCCTCACTCGCAAGAGCTGGTTTGCAATCAACTACATTCTCTTCTCCCACGGTCGCTTTTGCTGCACTTTTGGCGATTTCAAACATCTCTTTTTTATTTTCACAGGCGGGCAGTAACTGCTCTATTATAAACTCTGCCTTACATTCATAGGCTGCCGCCATATTTTCCACAATATCTTTGATTCTCTTTAATGCCCTCCTTCTGACTTCTTCACTGAGTGCACGCATACTGCCAGTCAGTGTCACTTTATCTACTACCAGATTATCCTCCGTGCCCCCGTGAATCGACCCGATTGTAAGAACAACCGCCTGAAGCGGGTCTGTATTTCTGCTGACTACTGTCTGTAAGGTCTGTATGATTGCTGCTGCACAGACAATCGGATCCACACATTTGTGTGGCATAGAACCATGTCCTCCCTCGCCTTCTAAAAGAATCCGAAAATTATTCTTCGCCGCCATCAGGCCACCCTTATGTACCACTACCTGTCCGGCAGAAATTTCCGGTCTGTTATGGGATGCAAAAATCAAATCCGGCTTTATCATATCAAACAGACCATGGTCTATCATCGCCTGTGCCCCTTTTGTATTTTCTTCCGCAGGCTGAAAGATAAAATAGATGGTTCCGAAAACCTCATCTACATTTCTTCCAAGCACCATCATCGTTCCCAAAAGAGAGGCCATATGAAAATCATGTCCACAGGCATGCATCACTCCTGAAACTGTCGATCTTACTTCATGAGACAACTCTTCCTCCTGCAAAATGGCATCCATATCTGACCGAAACGCAATGGATTTTCCCGGTTTTTCCCCGGTTAATTTTGCAATAATTCCTGTCTCCATCGGACTTAAAAGTGTTAAAATCTCAATGACCTTGCTGCCATTTTTTCGATTTATCTCCTCTATCTTATCCTGAATTCGTTTTGTCGTCGCATACTCTTTAAAAGAAAGCTCTGGATTTTTATGAAATACGGCTTTCAAATCTCTTATCTCCTGTTCTTCCTCTTTTGTCAGACGCCATCTTGCCCCGCCATTTTCTTTCATCTTAACCACTCTATCATCACTCTTTCCATAATAACGAGAAAGCAGACATTCGAAATCTACTTCGCTGCCTGCTCATCTGTTTTCAAAAATATTTCTTAATTTCCACACTCAATACTGATTTCATTAAATTTCCTTAAAATCTCATCCGTGTCAACTGCCTTTTTTTGCTCTCCTGCCACATCAATTACAGTCTGTCCCTGATGCATCATCACAAGCCGGTCACCATATTCCACGGCATAGCGCAGATTATGGGTTACCATAATCGTCGTAAGCTTCTTTTCCCGCACAATTTTATCTGTCAGCTCCATAATCAACTCTGCAGTTTTAGGATCTAAGGCAGCGGTATGCTCATCTAAAATCAGAAAATCAAGCGGTGTCATTGTGGACATAACAAGGGCCATCGCCTGGCGCTGTCCACCGGAAAGTGTTCCCACCTTTACATCCATCTTATCTTCCAGACCAAGATTTAACTGCCTTAAGCTGTCTTTATAAAAGTCAATCCGCTTTTTATTTGTTCCCATTTTCAAGCCAAACAGATTTCCTTTATTGTCTGCAAGGGCCATATTTTCAAGAATCGTCATTGTCGGGCAGGTGCCTACGGCAGGATTTTGATAAACCCTTCCCATATATTTCATTCTTCGAAATTCTTTTTCCTTTGAAATATCTTTCCCATCGATTACAATGGAACCTCCATCCATATCGATGCTGCCACAAATCAGATTCAACATGGATGTCTTGCCAGAACCGTTACTTCCGACCACTGCTACAAATTCATTGTCCCGGATTGTCAGGTTAAAGTCGGAAAAAAGGCACATTTCATTGACCGTACCCGGATTATAATATTTATCAATATGTTTTAACTCAAGCATTTCTCTTCACCTTTTTCTTTCTCTCCATACTGAAGACCAACACAACAAGGAATAATACCGCTGTAATCAGTTTCATATAAACCGGGTCAAAAAAGGAAATTGCCACAGCAACGCATGCCTTGTAAATGATAGAACCAATCAAAACCGCCGTTGTTGCCCGGATAAAGGAAAATCCTTTTAACAGGCTGGTTCCGATAATCACACTGGCAAGTCCAAGCACTAAGGCACCGGTACCGGAAGAAATCTCAAATACTTTCTGTTCCTGACAAAATACACAACCGGAAAGTGCTACCAGACCATTCGCAATAGCAAGACCTATAATCTTTACATTACCTTTATCCTTTGCAAGCGTCGTGACCAGTGTATCATTATCTCCCACTGCACGAAGCAGGTAACCTGCCTGGGTTTTCAGGAAAAAGTCCAGTAACAGCTTTGCTAAAAGGGCTATGATTAGGATGATCAAAACCTTGCTCCAGGATGGAATCTCGCCGCCAAATAATTTCTCCAGCCATGGATTTTTGAAAATGTTGTCATTTGCAAAAATCGGCAGATTATTGGTCCCTGCAATCAACATATTAATCGTATAAAGGGCCGTCATCATAATAATACCAGAAAGAAGATCTCTTACCTTGAGCTTCACATGAATTAACCCGGTAAAAACACCGGCTATAGCCCCTGCTAGAAAAGACAGTGGAAGGGTCAGATATGGATTCATACCTCCTTTGATCAGTATCGCTGCCACTGCCGCCCCCAACGGAAAACTTCCATCCACTGTAAGATCAGGAAAATCCAATATTTTATAAGTAATATAGACTCCCAATGCCAGAAGGCCGTAGATCAGTCCCTGTTCTATAATCGTCAATATCCAATCCATATCTTAAACCTCCATTTTATTTCCGGGATTGTTTGTCTTCTTATTCTGCAGAAATCTCGTCAAAAATCTCAACTGCACGTTCTGTCATGGTATCCGGCACGGTAATATTCAGATTCTCGGCTACCTTCTGGTTTACATATAAACTGTTTTCCGTGATGGATTCATAATCTAATTCAGAAGCCTTTGCCTCTCCTTTTAATACTTTTGCTGCCATCGCTCCAGTCTGTTTTCCAAGATTGATATAATCAATTCCCTCTGCTGCAAGACAGCCAATCTTAACCTGTTCAATCTCACTTCCAAATACCGGAATATTTTTCTCATTTGCCATGTCAAGAATTGTTGCAAGAGAAGCCACTACTGTGTTGTCTGTTAAATTTGTCAAACAGTCTACTTTTCCAAGTAAATCTTCTGCTGCTAAAGAAATATCAGAAGAAGTGTTGATTCCAGCTTTTTCGATTGTAAATCCGTAATCCCCTGCCATCTCTTCATACTCTTCGATTGTATATACGGAATTTGCTTCGCTTGTTGTATAAAGGATTCCAATGGTTTTTGCATCCGGTAAAATCTCCCGAATCATCTTAAGCTGTGCTTCAACCGGAAGTTCATCGCTGGTTCCTGTCACTTCACCTACCGGTTTTTTATCTTCTGTGGCAAGCTCTGCTGCGATTGGATTGGTAACTGCGGTATAAATAACCGGAATATCGGCATCCATCGCTGCCGTATATGCACTCTGGGCTGCCGGAGTTGCAATCGCACAGATTAAATCCACATCATCCGTTACAAAAGACTGGGAAATCTGGGCTGCAGTACCCATATCTGCGTCTGCATTTTTCTCTTCAATTACCAGATTCTTTCCTTCCTCGATACCGGCTTCTTTCAGTCCTTCTATAAAACCTTCCCGGCAGTTATCCAAAGAGCCATGCTCTGCAAACTGGGAAATGCCGATTGTATAAGTTTCTTCTCCCGCTGCCGCTGTGGAGCCTTCCCCGCTACTGCTTCCCGTGCTGCTTCCACATCCTGCAAGGGATGCCATCATAACAATACCCATAATTCCTGCTAACATTCTTTTTCTCATTTTCTCTTACTCCTTCGTTTTTCTTTTTTCTTAAAAGCATCGCCGATTTCCACACCGTTCATTCCCGCTCCTTTTGTATTCTGGAGAAATGGAGGTTTTACCCGGTAGGCTTTTTTATATAATAAGGAAGTTCAAAGATCTTTTTCCTAATATAAAAAACCGCCTCAGGCAAATTAATGCTTGAGGCGGTAATAATTAATCTTATTATCGCGGTACCACTCAACTTGATAAATCATAAATGAATCATCCACTCTACTCATGTACTGACATACACTCCTGATTGATAACGGGTTCGGTTCCCGACGGCTCCTACTCTTTCACATTTCAGGCCGCCCTCGAAAGGCCATTCAGCTAAATGCTCTATACGGCAATCCCACCATCTGCCGCTCTCTGAAATATCACTTTAAAGCTTACTTTTCTTTCTCATCGGTTTTGCTTTTGTTTGTTGCTGTTTTTTAATATATCTCTTTTCTTTTCATTTGTCAACGGTTATTTTCATTTTTTTTCTTTCTATTTTTTGATTTCTTTTCCATCCAGCGCTGCATAAATCAGGGTATCTCCCTCATAGGAAAGCTTCAAAGAAAAGAAGGGGGCTTCCTCTTCAAGGAGCTTTAAAAATATCTTATCACCTTCCCACAAATTCAGCTTGTTTAAGTCTTTTTTCCTGATCCATTCCAAGGTTCCCTCATCACAGGAAATCATCTCTCCTTCATAACCATCCGCAGTATATAAAAACATATATTCTGTCACCCAGCGGTCAGATACAAAGGTTACAATTCCCCTTAACCGGTAGGAAGTAAGTGTCAACCCGGTTTCCTCCTTCACCTCTCTTAGCAGGCATTCTTCCGGACTTTCCTTATCTTCAAACTTACCGCCGACTCCAATCCATTTATCCTTATTAATATCATTCTTTTTAGAAATGCGGTGAAGCATAAGATAGCTGTCTTCACTTTCTATGTAACATAACGTCGTCGGCTGCATTTTAAAGCTCCTTTATTACTTTTTTCACTGTTTTTGCAATTGCTTTTTTCACAAAAATTTCCTTTAACGATTCCTTGTAAGGCGGCCGGGCAATTCCATATTCTGTAATAATTCCGGCAATCAAATCATGATCTGTCACATCAAAAGCAGGATTAAAGACTTTCACACCTTCCGGTGCCATTGGCTTTTCATACCACATCTGTGTCACTTCTTCCGGTTTTCTCTGTTCAATCTTAATCTGGTCACCTGTCAGTGTATCCATATCAATAGTGGAAGTCGGTGCACAGATATATACAGGAATATGATAACGTTTTGCTACTAAAGCCACCATCGATGTTCCAATCTTATTTGCCGTATCTCCATTTGCCGCTACCCGGTCACACCCGGTAAACACCGCATTGATCCATCCATTTCTCATCGCTGTTGCAGACATATTATCACAGAGAAGTGTCACATCCATTCCCGCATCAAACAGCTCAAAGGAAGTCAGCCTTGCTCCCTGAAGCAGTGGCCGCGTCTCATCTGCGTATATTTTAAAATGATACCCTCTTTCCTGTCCAAGATACATCGGAGCCGTTGCCGTTCCATAGCGCACCGTCGCTAACTGTCCTGCATTACAGTGGGTGAGAAGTCCGTCCCCCGGTTTTACAAGGGAAAGTCCATACTCTCCAATCTGTCTGCATACCTCGATATCTTCCTCTCGAATCAAAACTGCCTCATCGTGAAGAAGTGACACTATCTCATCTACCGTTTTTTCTTTATTGGAAAGAACAACCTGTTCCATCCGGTTTAAAGCCCAGGATAAATTAACAGCTGTCGGTCTGGATGAATCCAGATAATCCTTTGCCTTCTTAAACTCTCTGTAAAATGGTTCAAAATTCCGGCTGCCCTGCAATTTTCCCTTAATCTTTTCCGATTCTAAGTAAATGCCAATTGCCGCTGCAACTCCGATTGCCGGAGCTCCTCTGACCTGAAGAAGATAAATGGCATTCCAGATATCCTCAATCTCTGTCAAAGACAAAATCTTAATCTGCCCCGGAAGCTTTGTCTGGTCAATAATGACAAGTGCACGTTCTTTTTCATCTAATGCCACTGTGTCATAATCAAGAATCGATTTCTTAACCGGAAGCACACTTTCTCCCACTCCAAAAGCTTCCACAGCCTTTCTTATGGTTTTCATATAGGCTTCGCCATTCTGGAACATATCTCTTTTCTTGATTACTTCTTTTGCCACAGTAAGACAGATTCGTTCCGCCCGCAGTCTCTTATTCTCATCCTCAATAGAAGTCAAATCCTTTACCTTGGCCATTCCCACAATCCTGCGAATCAGTTCTAAACCAGTCGTTCCGGCTGTATCGGCGAGAATTTTTTCCAGATAATATTCTTTAAATCCCTCGGTCTTTGCCATCTTATCTTTTACATGACGGTCAAAGGCTTTGTTATATTTTTCAATAAATTTATCCACAATATCCCGGATAGAATCGAGACACCATCCACAAAATGCTGCTTTTTCTGTGGATGAAGGAATCGTAGCATCCCCATTACACCATCCAAACAACAGATTTGCCAGTACATTTCCAATATCGTATCCCATCGGTCCGTAGAATGCAAATTCCGGGTCAAAGACAAAGGTATGCTTCTCGTTAATAAATACCGAACCGGTATGAAGATCTCCGTGAATCAATGACTGGGCATCGTTCATAAACCCAAACTTTAACTTGGCAGCCTCTAAATGAAGCTCCTTATCCCCGTAAATCTCTTCCTCCACAAATGCCTGATTGGGCGGATACACCTGATTTCTTTCATTGTAATTCAAATAAGGCTCACTAAACACCAGATCCTCTGTGATTTCACAAAGCTCCGGATTAATAAAAGACCTTACCAGTTCCTTTTTCTCTTTATGCCCAATCACCACATCACTGGTAAGCAACAGGGAATTTACAAGAAAAGTAGAAATATGCTCTGCAAATTCCGGATAAATATGATGTTTTCCAAGTCCGGTCCGCATCATCTCATGTCCGGTCATATCTTCCATGATAATCGCACACATTGTCTCATCGTAGAGGTACACCTTAGGCACCAGCCCCGGACTTAATTCTCCCTGGATTCCAAGAATCTGTGCTTCAATTCGCCCCCGATCCGTTGGCAGTGTCATATCTTTTGAGATTCTTAACGTGCTCCCCGCCTGTTTTACGACAATGGATTTTTTCCCTGTCTCATCTGCCACCCGGAATACATAGTTTAAATTACCATCGCCAATCTCTTTACAGACTGCCCTGGTTCCTTCCGGGAAGAAATGGATTTTTTCCTGCACGTAGTCAAATACATCTTCCTCATTCATTAAAAAATAAGTATCAAATCGCGACATCCTGCTCCCCTTCCTATTCTTTCTGGCCGTAATCGCCAAATCGCTCTATCATTCGTTCCATCTCATCTTCCGGTAAAATAACCGGCGTACCAATACTTCTGGCTTTCACATAGACCTCGGCACAAAATTCAATCTGCTCTGCTGTCTGGAAAGCATGCAGGATATCACTGCCACCTGTCACCAGACCATGATTTGCCATCAATGCTGCCTGTCTTCCTTCCATTGCACGGAAGGTATTTTTTGCAAGCTGAGGCGTTCCAAAAGAAGCATATTCCCCACATCTTACGTCTGTTCCGGCAAATGCCACTAAATAACTAGATGCCGGCAGTCCTTCCCGGTTTGTGGCAAGCACAGTACAATAAACCGAATGGGTATGGACAACCGCATTGATATCTTCTCTATTCTGATAAAAAATCCGATGCAAATCCCATTCGCTTGACGGTTTTCTCTCGCCAAAAACTACTCTTCCGTCAAGATCTAAAACCGCCACATCCTCCGGTGTCATAGCAAAATAATCCATTCCGCTGGGGCTGATCGCATATAACCCGGCTTTTCGGTCAAAAACACTGATATTACCTCCGGTTCCCTTTGTAAGACCAGAGGTAATCAACTTTTTACAATAGGTAACAACCTGTTCCCTTTCCTTTTGAAGCAGCATACCCTTCTCCTTTTTTACTTCTATTTTCTATTTTTTCTGTTTTTCCTGCAAATGCCGGATTACCATATAGATTGTCAAAATAAATGCCAGCACATAGCCAATCGCCCCGATTGCCGGAATTCCCAAAAGCTTCGGTTTCATATCTGTTGTGCACAAAATACTCGATCCAATCAGCAAAGACGCAATCAAAAGACCGGTCACTAATCTCTGAATCAGTGTATTTAACATATCTCTCAAATCATCTGTGGCATGCAAATCAAGTTTAATTCTTGTCTCATTATTGCGATAGCTTCTTAACAGATCCGCCATGAGCACCGGAACATCTAACGCTTTATGAATCGAGCGGTACCAGAGCCGCCCTTCTTTCTTTAATTCCTTTTTGAAATCTAGATTCTGTAAAAAAACACTGGTCATACGAGCAGAGGCAACCTGCACTATATTAATCTGGGGAGACAAATCAGCAAGCACACCTTCTATTGTCGTCATTCCTCTTGCCAGCATGGTAAGTGCCGACGGCATCGTAATCTTATTGGCATTCATAATCTCAATTAGCTCCATCATCATTGCTGCAATATCAATGTCACCCATATCCATCATCCCATATCTTGCCAGCAAGGCTTCGACATCCGCATATAATCTGCTTCGGT
This sequence comes from Lachnospiraceae bacterium, assembly GCA_030526985.1. Classification (GTDB taxonomy): domain Bacteria; phylum Bacillota; class Clostridia; order Lachnospirales; family Lachnospiraceae; genus SIG292. The sequence continues at coordinate 9,985 of JAUNBT010000015.1, forward strand.
CCGGTTTTTCGTGAAACTCTCCCAGTGCCAAAATTACTTCCACAACTTCGCTGATGTTATTTCTGCCAATTCCATCCACTGCTTTTCCAATCAGACGCTTATCACTTTCCGAAAGACGTCCCATCATCCCCATATCAATCCATACAATCTTTCCTTCCCGGATTCTTAAATTTCCCGGATGGGGATCTGCATGAAAAAAGCCATCCTCCATGATCTGTTTTACATAGTTATCTGCTAACTTTTCTGCAATTTCATGAAGGTCATAACCTGCTTCTAAAAGCGTTTTTTTCTCTTCCACACTGTAACCGTCAATATACTCCATCACAAGAACTTTGTCTGTCGTATATTCCGGGTACAAATTCGGACAGTCCACAAAAGCAACCTTTTTATTAAGCCGGGCAAATTCCTCCATATTGGAGGCTTCCTTCAAAAAATTCATCTCTTCCTTCGCCGATGTCCACAGTTCCTCTAATACCTGATCAAGATCAATTAACCCTTTTATGGCCAATGGCGGTATAAAGCGAACTGCCCGGTGTAAAAGAGCAATATCTTTTTCCATTGTATCATAGATTCCCTGTCTTTGAACCTTTACGACTACCTTTTTTCCATTTTTTAAAACGGCACGATGCACCTGTGCAATCGAAGCAGAGCCAATTGGTTCTGCCTCAAAGGAAGAAAAGACACTATCTTGCTTCCTGGTGTAGGAATTTTCTATTACTTCTATAACCTGTTGATATGGCATCGGCGTCACTTCTGAACGGAGAAGTCTCATTTCCTCACAATATTCTCTCGGGAAAATGTCAGAACGCATGGACATAATCTGCCCCAACTTTATAAATGTCGGTCCTAACTCCTCAAACATTTTCCTTACTTTTTCCGGTGTCTGTCCCTTTGCTATATCGTATTTTCGCAAAACTGTGGTGATTTCCCTCAGTCTGGATTTGTTACTCATCGTTTCTATCTGTCGTCTCCTCTTCTGTCACATCACCGTCGTCTTCTTTCTCGTCTTCCTGTGTCTCTTTGGATTCCTCTTTTGGCTTTTCTGCAGTGGCTTTGTGAATGGTCTCTTTGACATTATGTTTCAATTCTTCATTCAACACTTTCCCCTGCTCTACAGTGATTTCTCCTTTGGCAATCAATTCATCCACAATCTCCTTGGATTTCTCCGCAGTCACAGCGACTGCCCCAATCCCTGCTAATAATACTTTTTTCATTACATCGCTGATTGTTTCCATAATTTAGCTCCTTTCGTTTTCATTCTCTTTATCGACATTAACATTAACCGCCCTGAAAGAGCAATATAATCTTCGGTACAAAAATAAGTCCGCCTACCACTGCTGCTACAATGGCCGCCACCAATACAGCCCCCGCTGCCGTGTCTTTTGCAAGCTTTGCCTGCTTATCAAAATCCTTCGTCACCAAATCCACCACTGCTTCCACCGCCGTGTTCATCAGTTCAAGAGCAATCACAAGCCCACAAAGAATCAGACAGATACTCCATTCAAGAATCGTAAGCTTAATTGTCAGTCCAAAAACAATTACCACAACTGCCGCACAAAAATGAATCATCATATTCGGTTCATTTACAAGGCCTGCACGAATTCCATCTAAGGCATGCTTCATACTGTGAAAAAGCCTCTGATTTGTAAGAAACCACACGGTTTCCCGCTTCGGTATCTCCGCCTCAAAATACCATTTTAAAAGTCTGGTATATAAAATCAGATAAATCGTGGATACTAAAAAACCGCCAATGACATCAGTCGTATAGTGGACTCCCAGATAAATCCGACTCATTCCTATCAACAGTATAATACCAATGCATCCTATGGCACCTCCCACCTTCTGCCATGCCGTAATCTCTGTCTGCAACAGCATAAAAAGTAAAAAACCATAAAAGGATGCCGCTAACATCGCATGTCCACTTGGAAAACTGTACCCGCTCTCTGTCACAAGCCTCATTGCTTCTGGCGGACGAACCCTCATAAAACTTCCCTTAATTGCCAGATTTAAAAATACAGTCAATGCCAGATTTCCAAACAAAGCAAGCAGATATTTTGTCTGGCGTACCACATGAATCATGGAAATACTAATCACAAGCATGACTACCGGATGAACCATATTCGTCATTACCTTAAAAAATCCCGTAGCAAATCCACTGCGAAAACTCTGCATCCATCGATAAACCCCCGCATCTATTCCGGCGGTAATATAATCTCCCCTGATATCTGCTGCCAACAAAGCAAAAATGCATGTACAACAGACAAGAAGAATCAGCTTTGCCCATCGTTTTGGAGATAATTTATAATTCATTCTAGTACCTGCTCTCATCCTTGGCATCTCTCCTTTTTGACGGATTTCATACTCTTATTTTACCCCATTTCACCAATTTGTAAAGCATATATGACCACTTTTTTCAACAAAATACACAAAAAAGAAACTGGTTTCTACCACCAGTTTCCCTTTTGAACTTCTATTCATCTATTATTATCGTTTCTTTACTCTCCGTACACACGGATTATCGCCGGAATATTTTTTATAATGGACATTCCATCAAAAATACGCAAAGAATCTCTTAAATGTCTCTCTTCAACCGGATAGGTAACAACAACAATCTCTGCCTTTTCCTTTTCCACTTTCTGCTGAAGAACCCTTTCTAATCCCACACCATTATTTCCGAACACACTGGCAATGTTAGCTAAAACACCCGGTGTATTCGACACAACCATGCGGAGGAAAAATTTACTCTTAATATCATCTACCTTTTTTACAGGGATGTCTTTATAACAACTGCAGGCGATTCTTCCCGTACAGTGATATACAATATTTCTTGCAGTGTCGATTACATCGCCCATCACTGCGCTGGCTGTCGGCAGTTCTCCTGCCCCTCTGCCATAAAACATCGTATCGCCCACTGCGTCTCCATGAACATAGACGGCATTAAAAGAGTCGTCCACCGACGCTAACGGATGTTTCTTAGAAATCAGCATCGGATGGACAAGTACCTCTATTCCATCCTCTTTATGCCGTGCCACGCCCAAAAGCTTTATGACACAATCCAGATTATCTGCATATTCAATATCAAGCGCAGAAATCTTAGTAATTCCCTCTGTATACACATCCGAAAATGTTACCCTTGAGTTAAATGCAATCGATGCCATAATCGCAATCTTTCGACCGGCATCATAGCCTTCCACGTCTGCTGTCGGGTCCGCCTCCGCATATCCTAAATCCTGGGCAATCTTAAGTGCATCCTCAAAATCCATTCCCTCATAAGTCATTTTGGATAAAATAAAGTTAGTCGTTCCATTCACGATTCCCATCACTTCAGTAATGTAATTTCCTGCCAGACACTGCTTTAACGGGCGGATGATTGGAATACCTCCGGCAACGGCTGCTTCAAAAAGCAGATCCCTATCCATCTCTTTTGCCTCATCCATCAGCTCTTTTCCATGCTCTGCCAGAAGATCTTTATTGGCTGTCACCACATTTTTCCCAGCTCGAAGTGCCTCTAAAATATAGGTTCTCGCCGGCTCAATGCCGCCCATCACCTCGATTACAATCTCAATGGAATCATCTTTAAGAATCTCCTGCCAGTTATCTGTCAACAGCTCTGAGTCGATTCCCGGTCTTTCTTTTGCCGCATCTCTTACAAGAATTTTGGCAATCTCAAGATCCGTTCCAATCTTATGACGAAACTCCTCTTTCTGCCGTTTTACCAGCTTATATACACCGCCGCCAACAGTTCCAACACCTAAAAGTGCGGCCTTTATCACTTTATTTTTTTCCATCGTGCAAGTCCTTTCTCTATAATCAAATCTAAATGTTATTTTTGATTATACCTTGCTTTTCCACCTTTGTATAGTAAGAACTTCCATCTTTTTGAGAAAGCTCCCGCCATATTTTTATCAATACAAATGCCGTAACAATCACGGAAACAGCATCTGCAATCGGTGCTGCAAAAAGCGGTCCCATAATACCAAATTTCCAACCAAGCAGGATAATGGAAGGCACTAACAAGATAAAGTCACGCAATAAGGACAATCCGGTGGACAGGATTGGTTTTCCTAAAGACTGTAAGAAAATGCTGGCTGACTTCTGAATACAGCATAAAATAATCGTTGCCAAATAAATCCGGAAAGAGTACACTGCAAATTCATTGTAAAGGGCACTCTCACTTCCAAAGATTTCTGTAATCTGAAGCGGGAATATCTCAAAGCAAATCATGCCGACAAGTCCTACCACTACCTCTGCCGCAAGCATTTTCTTTAAAATTTCCTTTACTCGTGCATAGTGGCCTGCTCCGTAGTTATATCCCACAATTGGCTGACATCCGGCTGCAATACCGACTACAAAGGAGATAAAAATCTGGAACACTTTCATAACAATTCCCATTACCGTAAGCGGAATATCTGCCCCATACTTGGAAGCTGCCCCTGCAGTAATAAGCGTATTATTCATTACCGCCATAACCACTACAATAGAAACCTGAGTCAAAAAGCTGCTGATTCCCATCGGAAGGAACTTTCTTACAATCCCACCTCTAAGATCAAAGGAAGATAAGGAAAGCTTTACTGTATTCGCTTTCTTCATCCAGTAAAATACTGCCAAAGCTGCCGTCACAATCTGTCCGGTAATGGTGGCCAATGCGGCACCTTTCATACCCATATGAAAAACAAAAATTGCAATTGGGTCTAAAATTATGTTAATAACTGCACCAATCAAAGTAGAAAACATGGCAAATTTCGGACTTCCGTCTGCACGGATAATAGAATTTGCTCCATTTCCAAATACGAAAAACGGAATTCCAATCACAATATATGAAAAATATTCTACTGCATAAACCCGGTTCGCCTCGGTCACACCAAAAGTTCTTAAAAATCCGTCTCTTCCTATAAATAAGATGACTGTAAATAAAATTCCAAAAAGAATCAGCAGAAAAAATGCATTTCCTACGCTCTTATTTGCACTCTTTTTATCACCACATCCCTGACACAAGCTTAAATATGCTGCACATCCGTCTCCGATAAATAAAGCAAATGCCAGTGCAATAATGGTAATCGGGAATACAACGTTCGTCGCTCCATTTCCCAGATATCCTACTCCACGTCCAATAAAAATCTGATCCACAATATTATAGAGGGAAGATACCAATAAAGACATTATACATGGTATGGAAAACTGAAGCATCAGCTTTCCTATCTTTTCTGTTCCCAATGGATTCTTTGTTACGCTATTTTCATGATTCATTCTCATCTCTCCATTCCTTTTCTTTAAGTTGTATGCGACCTATCGGTCTAAAAAATAGTTTTGTTTTGTTCCTTTGATTCCTAGCCAGTCACTTTCCTTCAACTGTCTACTGCCGAAGATTCCCAGTCATCCGTTCCATAATCTCACAAAGCTGCTGTTCCTCTTCTTTTGTAATTCCTTTCAGTGCCTGTGCCGTAATCTTTCGTGCTTTTCTCTGAATTGCCTCATTGACAGCTCTGCTTTTCTCTGTCAGAACAATCCGCTTAAACCGTCTGTCTTTGTCAGAGTGCATCGTAAGTATCATCTTCTTACTTTCCAGTCTCTTAAGAATACTGCTTACCGTTGGATGAGTAAGACCTAAACTAACCTCAATATCACGCTGGCAGATCTCTTTCTCTTCATTCTTACTTAGAAAATTGATGATGGATGTCTGGGTAAAAGTAAGCCCCAGCTCTGACATCTCCACATTCAATACCCGCTCAATCGCTGTATTTAATATCTTCACATTGACAAGATCAAACATTATTTTTTGCTCCTTTACCATCCAGTTACGTCGCATACGACCTATATTAGCATAAATCATTTTTCCATGCAAGTATTTTTATCAGAACAAAAAATAGTTTTTCAAAACAAAAAAGTTATTTTAAATAAAGTAACTGTTCCAGGGTGAATCTGGAACAGTTACTAATGGAGGTAACGTTAGTTTTAATTTTTATCCCTCAATGGAGATATATTGTTTCTCCGGTACCTGAGGCACTGCATCCATCTTCGGGATAACAAGCTCTAAGACGCCATTCTCAAATCTTGCCTTAATATCATTCTGGGTAACAGCATCACCGACATAGAAGCTTCTGCTGCACTGTCCGCTGTATCTCTCCCGTCTGATATAATTGCCATCACTGTCCTTCTCTTCTTTCTTGTCTTCATGGGAAGCCTGAATGGTCAGATATCCATTCTCTAACTGGGCATTCACTTCCTCTTTCTTAAATCCTGGAAGTTCCATAGATACTTCATAGAATCCATTCTCTTCCTTCACATCCGTCTTCGCCATTTTCGGCTGGTCCTGTCTAAAAACGTGATTGAAGTCATTGAAAAATGAGTCCCTAAATGGAAAAATACCCATATCGAGATGTTAATGGTTCTCACGAAATCCATCTTACTGTTTCAACGAGTATGCGTTTGTACTGATTAGATTCAGATACTACTAACAGTTCCTTGTACTCTCCTCAGTCGTAAATTCCCAACCCAAAATCATTTAATTGAGTGGAGTTTTTTTCACTTTCCTCAGCCAGAACACTGACATAATATCTCCCTGCTCTACAGGAAACCATTCCGCTTTTGATTAATTTATTCGTCGGCAAATAGCCTTTTTCTTTCAGTTTTACCCAGCCAAGAGTCGGGATTTTGATTCTGTGTCGTTCACACGGGATTATTGTCTTTGCATCTGTTTTAACAAAGTACATTTTTACATCTGACTTCCCTTTTTTTTAAATTTAGGGAACCCGCTCTGGTGCTTAAAAAATCTTCGAAACGCACCGTCTGCATTCATAATACTTTTCTTTACAGACTTACTCGACACTTCTTTCATCCATTTGTATTCTATGTTATTTGGAATTAACTCGTTGTTAAGCCATTTCTGAAACTCCATTCCAGAAACAAAACGTTTCTCTTTTTCATAAATTTCTAAATTATGTGCAAGATAGAAATTATAAACATACCGACATGTTCCGATGGTACGGTTAATAATATTTTTCTGCTCTGGAGTAGGATCAATTTCTGTCTTGTAACTCTTTCACAATTTCTCCGTCCCCCTGTATCTGTCTTTTATACTTCCTTAGTCCGTATAAGCTACTAATAATTGATTCCTTTAAATTGTAGATATTGGTCGTAAGTATAATATTTTCAATCGGTAGGAGTTCTATTTGCTTTTAATATTCTATCCCTGTCCCATCTTTGTAGAGTTTTCACAGAAACACCTAGTAACTCTGCAAAGTCTTTTGGTTTGTAATTTGTGATATTTGACATGTTCATATTATAATCCTCCTAACGAACATATAATATCACACTTAAACATATTTGTCTGCATTATTCAATTCTTAAATTTCCTCCTTCACTAATTTATGCTATTTGTTTTATTTGTTCTATGTGTAATATAACACTATTGTTAGCATCGTCAAGAGGTGAGTGCTAATTTTTTTAATCTTTTTTTGCGAAGCCGCTTGTTTACTGGCTTCGCAGGGTATCTGACTTTGTAAAAAGCACTCATTTTATTGATTTTACACCATTTTTACACCAAATTTTTCGATTTTGGTGTAAGGATTTTTCTGTACACCAAATTTACACCATTTTACACCACAGCCATGGCTGTATCCAGTTTTGCAATCTCTGTTTCCACACGTCCCATCTCAGTATGTGGTTGTAAACATCCATCGTTACACTGATATTGGAATGTCCCATCACATACTGCATCACCTTCGGGTCCACATGCTTCTCGCCAAGCCTTGTACAGCCGGTATGACGAAGCGTATGTGCGGAAATGTACGGCATCAGGTCTGCTTCCCTGTGTTCCTTCTCAGCCAGAAGTGTTTCTTTCTTATTGTAGGCATTCACAATGTTCTTCAAAAAGCTGTTTACCCCGGCAGGCATCATCGGTCTGCCATGCTTGGAATTGAAAATAAAATTGTTCCTGCCGTCAATCTCCACCCGGCTGCCATTGCCAAGCATCAGGTTCAGCTCCTTCTGACGGGCAAAGGCACGATATACCGTCCTGGTCATGGGAATTTTCCGTATACCGGCATCTGTCTTTGGGGAAGTATCATGGAACTTGTAACCGTCCCCCAGATCCTTATAGACCAGCTGCCTTGTGATGCGAATTTCCTTTGCCTTCATGTCTACATCAGCCCACGTAAGACTGATCAATTCACTTACCCGCAGGCAGGTTCCAAACATGACCTGAAGCATTGGCAGATGATGACTGTACGTATTGCTTTCCTCAACAAACTTCAGCAGCTTTTCCTGCTGCGCCGGTGTCAAGGCTTCCTTTTCCTTTGGCTTCTCCCCATACTCTCCAAGAGAAACATTCGCCGGGTTCTTCCGGATAATATCATCTGTCACCGCAAGCTCCAGACTTGGTTTAATCATCGTATGGAGATACTTAATGGTATTGTGCGCCAGTCCGACTTCCGACAGTTTGGAATAAAACAGGAGAATATGTGAAGTCTTTATCTGTGTCACCTTCATATTTCCGATTTCATTCCGCACCCGGTTATCCCACATGGTATGGTAATTCGTTCTGGTTGTATCCTTGACCTTCTTTGTAGCCATATATCGCTCAAACAAATCATTCAGTGTCAGTTTCTTCACTGCGGTATCCGTAACCAGCTTATCATCCAAATCTTTGGTGATTTTGCGTTCCTGTTCACGCAGACTGGCTAAATCCATATCGTAGATGGTAATTCGTCTGCCCACTGTCACTCTTGCACCGGCCTGTTCTGCAATCTTTCTTGCACCAGCTTTCCCACAGGACAGCATGGCTGCAAGACTTTCAATATCAACTGTCAGAACCTGATCGGCTTTTCGTTCCATCGTTCGTCTCATGATGCTCTACCTCCTTTCCTCCGTTTTCTAAGCACCACCTCCTTTGGCAGGGACAAGACGAATAAATTTTATCCCTATCCCTGCTTTCTCATCACCTGACAGCAGTGGTTGCTGTCAGATACATTTTTACGTGCTTGGCTTCCATTTATATTTTCTGTTGTCAGCGTTACAGTTGACCTCTACCATTCGGATATGGGCAGCTCCTTCCCGAGACTTACCCACCGTTGCCGGAGTGTCTTCGATGCTCGCCGGTGATATTTCAAACAGGGTCATGGCATCTTTTGTTACCAGAAAATACAGCTCATTCAGTTATCAATGTTCGTATTCGCTTTTTTGCGAACTTCACTGTAATGTCATTATACTTCGCATTTCTGCGAATGTCAATAAAATAATTCGCATCTTTGCGAAACTTTCTGTTTACAAACCGGCGTTTTGGCAGTACAATGAAATTACCTAAAAGAAAGAGTGGTGGATAGAAAATGACCATTGGAGATAAAATAAAAAGAATCCGGACATTCCGGAATATGACGCAAAAAGAACTTGGCGAGGCACTTGGCTGGGGAGAGAAGGGAGCGAACCGCCTAGCCCAGTATGAAACCAACTACCGGGTTCCCAAGAAAGAATTGCTTGCGAAAATGGCTAAAATATTAGATGTGAATCCCTGGACACTATATGAAACTACTGAAATGAGTGCTTCGGAAATCATGGAGCTGCTGTTCTGGCTTGACGAATTCAATCCGTCCGCCATCAATCTTTTTCAACTGGAAACCTATCCAGGTGAAAAATGCAATTCCAGCGAAGATACCGCTGTTCGCTACCATGACAACGACAACTGGCCAGCACATCCGCCGGTGGGATTGTGGTTTAATTATGGATTGGTAAATGATTTTATGAAAGAATGGGTCATACGAAAACAGGAATTGAAAGCAGAAGAGATTACAAAAGAGGAATACTTTGAATGGAAAATAAACTGGCCATATACCTGTGATGACTGCGGGAAACGTGAACCATCCAAACAATGGCGAAAAAAGAGCAATTAAAAACCGGGGCAATCGCCCCGGATAACTATTTAATTAAAGTTATTCTTCTGATACAACTCTTCGTGAAATTAATTCTTTCATGATTTCTTTATGTTTTTCGGTACTAATCGGATATGCCAGATACATGATTCCATTAATTGCACTGATAATAGCCGGAATCAATGTAATAAACCAGTTGATAGCATTAAGTACCTGTGGTGTCTGATCAGCTTTTGCCACATAATTCAGTGCAGCCAACACTGCTGCTCCTACTGCCGGCATAATTGCTCCACCTGCTTTATTTGCAACTGATACGATTGATGACAGAAATCCGTCACATCTAACACCTGAAATATATTCTCCATAATCCACTGCATCTCCAATAGCTCCAAAATGAATTCCCATGTATGCATAAAAACTCATACTTCCGATAAAAGTCAGGATCCAGAAGGTAATTGCCGGAGCTGTTACAAAATACATCAGGAAATAGGCTCCTGCTGTCATGAAATTTAAAACTGCGCAGGCCTTTCCTTTATGATTCGTTTTCTTAAACAGAAAGTTTCCAAGCCAACCTGTCCCTACCACTGCAGCCACCAGACTTACCCAGCCATAAGTAGTCGCATAACCGGCATCACCGGCATTATATTGCCAATAGTATGCCAGCATTGCAGCACGTCCGTAGATAACGCACCCTAAAATCAATTGCCCTACAACCAGAATAATTACAGGTTTGTTACCAACCAGCGATTTCACCTGTGCTTTCAGTGGAATCGTTTCCTGACTTGGTGGAGGTGTTACCACTTCTTTTGTCTTCCAACAGCATAAAATCATAGTTGGAATTCCCAATAAACATGTTATCAATACTGCCCAGAAATAACCTCTTGCATTTGTAGCTGATCCATCTGTCGCAAATACACGAATCAGAGGTACCGCAATGATAACCGTAACCATAGAACTGACATTTGCAAACATCATTCGTAGACCTGATACTTTCGCACGATCTTCACTGTCTGGTGTAATGCAGCCATTCAATGCACCATACGGCATATTACTACAAGTTGAAGCAACTGTTAAAAGTATGTAAACAACCCACATCCAAAGCAAACGTACTGTATAATCCCAATCTGGATCTGCTGCAAATATCAAAACGATAAATGTAGCCATCGCGATAGATCCAACTAAAAACCAGGGTCTGTATCTTCCCCATCTGCTATTGGTTCTGTCTGCAAGAGAGCCAATAATCGGGTCATTAAAAGCATCAAATATTCGAATTACCAACATCATGATTGACACGGTTGCCGCCGGAATACCAATAGTATCTGTATAATATATCATCAGATAAGTGCTCAACCAATAATACATGAAATTATAACCGAAGTCACCCAATGCATAATAAAATCTTTTTTTCGCTGTCAGGCGAAATGTTGTCAAATCTTCATTCGCCTGATATCTTTGTTTTGCTTTTCCCATCTTCTTCTCCTTTATTTTACTACCACTGAAATTGCTTCCTCCCATGTATCCAATATCTGTTGTCTTACTTCACTGGACATATCTGGCTGATAATATTTTCTTTTATTTGCCGTAAACAATGTGTCTAACTCATATAGTCCCATACTGATTCCTGCCATATAAGCTGCTCCTAAAGCAGACAGTTCCTCTATCTCTGATATTGCTACAGTTAGCTGAGATAAATTACTCTGTGCCTGCATCAGATAATCATTTCTTGTCGGGCCTCCATCAACACGTAATTCTATCAATTCCATTCCGCTGTCTTTTTGCATTGCACTTAATACTGCCTGTATCTGCAAAGCAATACTATTTAATGCCGCTTTTACAATTTCATTTCTTCCTGTTGTCCGAGTCATGCCATATAGCATTGCTTTTGCGTCATTACACCAGTATGGTGCAGAAAGTCCCGAGAATGCAGGAATCAATACCGTTTGATCCTGTTCTTTTGCCTGCTTCGCTAATGCATCTGTTTCTGCAGGTGACTCGATTAGTTTCACATCATCCTTTAACCATGTTATTACCGCACCGGTGTAATTAATGTTTCCTTCCAGCACATAATTGACTTTTCCATGGATTCCCCATGCCAAAGATGTCACCAGTCCGTGCCGGCTGGCCACACAATTTTCCCCTGTATTCATCATAATAGAAGAACCGGTGCCATACGTTGTTTTTGTCATTCCTGATTTGTGACATCCCTGTCCAAATAAAGCTGCATGTGAATCACCCAAAGCACTGTGTATTGGAATCGGTTTGGTAAAAAATCCTTCCAAATCGGTTTCCCCAAACTCACTGTCACTATCATGAACTTGCGGAAGGCAATTCATTGGTACTTGAAACAAATTACATATTTCTTCATCCCAGCATAGTTTCTGAATATCAAATAATTGTGTTCTGGAAGCATTAGAATAATCCGTCACATGAAACTTTCCATGAGTCATGCGATAAATCAACCAACTGTCCATAGTTCCAAGTCGAATATCCTTTATCTGTATGTCTTTTAACCCCGGTGTGTTTTTTAATAGCCATGTCATTTTTGCCGCCGGAAAATATGGAGATAACTGAAGTCCTGTTTTTTTCTTGATCAGGTCTGCATGGTCTTGTAGATTCGCTGCTATATCTTTTGCACGAGAGCATTGCCATACAATGGCTTTATTCAATGGTTTTCCATTAGCTTCCCATATTGCTGTTGTTTCTCTCTGGTTACTGATTCCAATAGTCAGGATATTATCTTTGTTTATACCGGTTTTCTCTACTACATCCTGCACTGCTAAAAGAACATTTTGGTAGATTTCCTCAAGATTATGAGATACCCAACCCTGCTCGTTGATAATCTGTTCGTGGCTTCTGTCCGCACGTCCGATAATGATACCTTCTTCGTCTACTAAAATTGCTTTTGTGCCTTGTGTGCTTTGATCTATCCCCAATACGTATTGCATAAGTTATCCCTCCGTCAAAGCATTTTTTACCGTTCCTGCTATGCCTTTTGCATCCATACCATAGTAAGTAAACACCTCTTTATTCGTGCCAGATACAAGATGCCCATCCGGAAGGGCTATCTGTTTAACTCGCACAGGATATTCTTCTGCTGTAATCTGAGATACCAGACTTCCTAATCCTCCATAAATAGAATGTTCTTCTATCGTTACCAGAAGTTTTGATTTTTTTGCTGCATCTATAATCACTTCTCTATCTATCGGTTTCAGACAATACATATCGATAATTCCTGTCTGTATTCCTTTTTCTTCCAGAAGCCTTGCCGCTTCCACTGCATATGGAACCATTTCTCCGCAAGCGATTAAAGTTACTTCCCCTGCTTCTTTCAATACATTTGCCCGATCGAGTGTAAAGTTCATATCTGCATTATATACATCCTCGGTTGCGGAACGACTGACTCTCACGTAAGCAGGCTTATTATCTTTCAACAGTGTTTTCATCAATTCTGCTGTCTGAAAACGATCACTCGGAAGATATACTCTCATATCCGGCAAAGCGCAAAATGCTGCTATATCCTGACAGGAATGATGACTCATTCCAAGAGCACCATAACTGATTCCACCACTGATACCAACCAGTGTCACATTGGTATTAGAATATGCCACATCAATCTTTGCCTGCTCATAGCTTCTTGTCGATAGAAAACTGGCCGGAGATGCCGCGAATACTTTTTTCCCGCAAGCAGCTAATCCTGCCGAAACGGATACCAGATTCTGCTCTGCAATCCCTACTTCAACAAACTGCTCCGGATATTCCTTTGCAAAAGGGGTCAAAGAAGCAGATCCCCTTGAATCAGAACAAAGTACCACAATGTCTTTATCGGTTTTTGCCGCATCCAACAATGTTTCACATATAGCCTGTCGGTTTGTTATCTTATTCATTGCAATACCTCCTCTAACTCTTTTACCGCCTGATGATACTGTTCTTCCGTCATAACTCCATGGTGCCAGGAAGCCTGATTCTCCATAAAGGATACGCCTTTGCCCTTTACTGTATGAGCAATAATAACGGTTGGTTTCCCTTTATATTCTTTTGCTTCATTATATGCATTCACTAATGCACTGCAATTATTTCCTTCATTCACTTCAATTACATTCCAACCGAAATCTCTGAATTTATCAGCTATGCTGGCACTGTTCATTACCTGCTCCGTTGTTCCGCTAATCTGCAGACGATTCAGGTCCACTGTTGCACACAGATTATCAAGTTTGTAATGACCTGCTGCCATCATGCCTTCATAGTTAGAACCTTCAGCCATCTCTCCATCTCCCAAAACAACGTAAGTACGATAATTCTGATGATTCATCTTTGCTGCCAATGCCATTCCCACTCCTACCGATAATCCATGTCCCAGGGAACCAGAATTCAGTTCAATCCCCGGAACATCAGTATTCGGATGTCCAATAAACCGACTCTGATATTGGCTAAAAGTCTTGATTGCCTCTTCCTTATCGTAATACCCTTTTTCACCAAGGACACAATACAGCGCATCTGCACAATGTCCTTTACTCAGAAGAAATCTATCACGGTTCGGATCATCTTTTTTATCTGGTGAGACATTCATCACCTGAAAATATAAGGTGGTAAGAATATCTATCACACTCAGGTCTCCACCCACATGACCTGCTTTTGAATTGTGCATCATCTCTATGATATCTCTACGGAGTTCATAGGATTTTTTTGTTAATGCATCCATATCATGTCCTCCTCTTCAATTAATAAATTGTGAAACCACCGTCTACTACTAAATCCTCACCTGTGATCATGTTGGATTCCTTACAGGACAGGAACAATACTGCTGCTGCGATCTCATCTGTCTCTGCGAAGCGGTGTGCCGGAATCTTCTCGATCATGTCATCCTTTACTTTACCCTGCCATGCTTTCTCACCCATGTATGTATTTACAACTGTAGGGGCAACACCATTAACATTAATTCCATATTCTGCCCACTCCAATGCACATACTTTAATCATTCCCACAACTGCTGCTTTACTCATTGTATAACCAACATGTTTGTTAATTGCAATGAAATCAGCCTGTGATGTAATGCAAACAATTTTTCCACCTTTTCCCTGCGCAATCATCTGATTGGCAACTGCCTGACAAACACGAAATACTCCAATTGCATTAATGTTGATATGTTTTTCAATCGTACTGATTTCGATATCTGTCGCACGGTAGAGATCAACAAATCCTGGCATAGCTGCGAGTATATTGACTTCTCCTAATGCATCTATTACTGCTTTCATCATTGCATCAACACTCTCCTGAGAAGTAACATCACATTTCACCCCAACTGTTTCTACCCCAAATTCTTTAGCAATAGATTCCGCAACTTCTGGACAAGTATCTTTGCAATCAACGATTGCAACCTTCGCTCCTTTTTTCGCATACATTCTGGCTGTTGCTTCTCCAATGCCTCCTGCTCCACCAACTACAATTGCTGACTTTCCTGTAAGATCAAAATCTGCGTTTACCTTTTCATACTGAATCATTTTTGTTTCCTCCTGATCATTTAGTTATTTTCTTGTTTCTGTTTATATTTTAGTGCTAAACGTTTAGTTTGTAAATACTGAATGTTTACCATATTTTTAGTTTCGATTTTGTGTATTTTTACCAACACCCCGATTTTTAGCCTTTATCTGTTGTGTCTTTCCACCATATGTTTCCTGCTAATTATTTGATCAAATTTATCCTATCTTAGTATTCTTTATTGTTTAGTAGCATTCTCCTAAACCATTTACTAAACCATTGACTTTAAACTATTAACAGTTTATAATTAAACACATAAAATGCAAGGAGTAAAATACTATGACAAATAAAGAAATTGCTAAGAAGCTTGGCATATCTCCCGCGGCTTTATCTCTTGTCATTAACCATAAGCCCGGCGTGTCAGATGAAACAAGAGCAACCGTATTGCAAAAATTAGAAGAAATGGGATATGAACATTTGATTAAAAAGGCTCCAGTCATTCCAAGCAACAATTTATGCTTCATCATATATAAACGACATGGAGAAATTCTGGATCTTCACCCTTTTTTCCTTTTACTAATGGAGAATATAGAAACGCATGCAAGAAAGTATGGATATAATATTCTATTATGTACAATTGATAAGCGAAAGCCACTGGAATCACAGATTCAACACATCAATGAATTAAACTGTCAGGGAGCAATTATCTTTGCCACAGAGATGAACGATGAAGATATGAGGGAATTTTCTAATCTTACAATTCCTGTCGTTACCATGGATAATGATTTCACACGTTTAACTTGCAATTCCGTCTCTATCAACAATCAAATGGGTACGTATCAGGCGATAGAGTATCTTATAAAAGAGAATCATACCAGAATAGGTTATTTGAAATGTGCTGTACGAATCAGCAGTTTTAAAGAGCGTCATACGGGATATGATCGAGCTTTAAAGCACTTTGGGTTAGAATTTAATCCGGAAGATATTATTATATTAGGGTATACAGAAGAAAGCAGTTATCGGGATATGAAACATTATCTAAGCAAGCATAATAATCCGTCTTTACCTTCTGCTTTTGTCTGTGATGATGATACAATGGCTGTAGGCGCATTGCGAGCGCTATCTGAAGCCGGATATAAAGTACCGAAAGAGATTTCTATTATCGGGTTCAATGATCGCCCCACATGTGAAGTTACTGTACCACCTCTCACTACCATAAATGTGTCAAAAAGAAGTTTTTCCGAAGAAACGGTAGATGAATTAATGCGACTGATCCGTAATCATAATAATGACTCTACGGAATTCAGATCTCGAAAAGTTCGAATCGGTACCAAACTAATAAAACGCGATTCGGTAAGTCGCATTTTATAAATGTGGAAATACCAAAGGAGTATAGGGGAATTTTCCTATACTCCTTTGGTGTTTTCCAAAAGATATCTTAGATATCGATCAGCTTCTTCCTTCGATTTAATCTTATTACGCAGGAAACACCATTCAATCATCAGCTGAATGGTATTGCTGTAATGCTCTGCCATGAGTTCATGGGGAACAGGATGAACATTACCATAAGGACAGTCCAGCATAATTCGACTTGTCTGTTGTTTTACAAAAAGACTGCACGACATGACAAGTGCACCGCTCGGTGAATTGTTGACCATAATTTTTTTCAGTCTTTCACGGTATAAATCAAAGTAATCGTAAATGCGGTCAAAAAGGATATATACTCTCTCCTCTGGGACCATATCGGGATAATCGTCAACCCTAATGTCCTGCATCATAGCAATCCAGCAATAATTCAACAAATCAAAGCTGTCATCAAAATAGTTATAAAAGGTTGCTCTTGGATAGTTGCAGACATCGCAAATCTCGCCCACGGTTATCTTTTCAAATTCTTTTGTTTCCAACAGCTCCATTAAAGAAGACGAAAACGCCAAAAGAGTTCTCTGTGCAAATTTATTCGTCTTATTGTTCAAATCGTATTTCATTTTCTCACCTCTCGATACATCTCATGACGGTATTGCCCATGTGCGGCGGTTTTATCCCCATACTGTATGGAAAACTCCGGACAGCTGTGCAGACACCGCAGACAGACAAGACATTTATCTTTTCTCCAAACAGGTCTGCCATTTTGTATTTCTATCGCCTTTTCCGGGCAATTTTTCTTGCACAAACCACAGCCTATACAGCTGTCTTCCACATGAAAATGAGAGGTTTGTCTGGCTTTCTGATAGGCTACATCCCAAATCCATTTCACAAAGAATGGAAGCTGCCTTGTTCTAAAATCGCCCTTTTTCCGCTTTTTGATTTTTTCAATTGTTTGAGCCAGCTGTGCTTCCGTTCTCATAAGGATCTTGTTTACCTGCTTGGGGTCACTTAGGTCATATGCAATCGTCCAGGTATCCGGTGTGATAATGCTAAATAACGCATCCGTATTAATCCCCTTGTTATTAAGAACGCTCTTCAAATGCGCACCGCAGGCACCGGAGGTCGAGCCATAAGTCACCACGCCAAAAACATAAGTATTATTAGGGAGAACAAAAGTAACATCATTCAAAAATGACACCATATTGGGCGGTAATTCCAAGAAATAGGTTGGAACAATAATTCCAAGATTTTCACCTTCCTTAAGGCATATTTGGTTTTCTTTATATTCTTCAATTGATACAGCTGCATCTGCGGTCAATCCTGCGATTTTTTGTGCTATATATTTATTGTTTCCTGTTGCGCTAAAATACAAAATCATTCCATTTACTCCTTCGTCAGAGTGGGGTTCATTCAAAGCCATTCTACATATATCTGACATCTAATTCTTTTCGTGGTGCTGAACGCAGATATTTTACATTCGGATAGCCAAGAACCAATGTCATAGCTATCTTTTTTCCCTTGGAAATAGCTAATGCCTTTCTGATTTTTCGCGAGATGTTTGCAGCGGTTGTAAAAAAGCCACTATACAAAACACCCAAGCCGTAAGTCTCCGCGACAAACTCCATGTTCTGTGCAGCAAGAACACCATTCGCTTCATTCTTAGCCATGATGACAATTACAACTGGTGCGTTGAAAAAGAAAAAACTATCGTTAATCTCATTGTTTCTCGCCACCTGGCTGAATAGGTCTGCAAACGGTTTAACCGCTCTGAACATTTTGACTGCCATCTTTTCCATACGGTCTTTTTCACTATTAAGTACGACAAAAGAAACATCTTGCATATTTTTAGCTGTATGAGTAAGTCTGCCAGCTTCTAAGATCTGCTCAATAATCTCTTTTGGAATTTCTGTTTTCTTAAAATTACGGATACTTCTGCGAAATCGAATTGTATTCAAAACCACATCTGTGTCAAGTCGTACCTTTTCTGTTTTTTCAATTTGCCCCTTCTCAAAACCAATTACCGATATTGCTTCCTTTGGACAGACCGCCGTGCAATGACCGCACCTGATGCAATCAGTCAATACTGTAATTGCTTTATCCAAATCCATATATTTTGTGCGTTGCGCCGTGCTTTCCAGCATATTCTCATGGAACATTTCTGTGTCCATCGCACCTGGTGCCATAAACATCACATTAATGCCATTTTCTTTTCTTCCTGGCGAAGCGCTCTTGCTAAAAATTTACCATAGACCTTTGTTGCGCTATAAACGGCACGCCAGGGTAGTGGCACAAATGCTGCAGCAGAACCCACAATAATTTCATAACTTCCTTTGCTCATGTACGGTAGACAGCATCTGTTTATCATTGTCATACCCATGACATTCACATTGATTAAGGAATAAATGTCTGTATACTTCATTTTATGGAAAAGTCCTGCCCGGTCAAATCCGGCATTATTAATCAGCACCTTGATATTGGGATTCTGTTCATTCAACACTTGATCCAGCATTTCAAAACTCTGCGAAAGCGCAAGATCCAATGGTAATACACGTATTTTTCTATCTGAGTACTTGATTGCTAATTCTTTTAATCTATCCTCACGGCGGGCAATAATCCATATTTCATCAAGTGCAGGATATCGTTCTGTTACCTTTTCAAAAAACACTTTCCCCAAACCTGCGGATGCACCTGTTATAATTGCAATATTCATTCTTTGCGCTCTCCTTTTATAAATGTTAATACTTTTGCACTTGTCTAAGCAAATTATACTGATTACAAATACAGATTTCAAGCAACAAAACATGAATATTGTCTGTACTTTTGCAGATATTGAAATATGCAAAAGCAACAAGAATTACTCCCTTTTTCGTTTTCACTTCAAGTCTTCAAATTCGGATTCAACGCAGCAAAGGTGCCAAAATTTTCTATATTTTCAATTCACTGCTTCACCCCCTCACAGTCAGTCAACTTTTCGAAATATATTTTTAAGCGTTAAAATGGTCGTTACTATTACAATTATAAACAAACGATTGATACCTATATGCTGAAATGGTACTTCTAAAATGAATACGGCAACTATCACCGCAAGAAATACGTCGTTATTATCCATCGCTCTTTTGGCTTTGTTCCATTTTTTGTTCATTAGAAATAAAACACCTGCAAGCAGCACAAACGCAAGCAAATATTGGGCAGAAGATACCAATTCCCACACATCATCTTGTAGCGCTTGATTATAATACATACTCAGCATCACAGATAACACCATTCCTATGCACCAGATTCCTTCCCTCGTTTTAACATCTGTCATCTGCCGGGCAGTATCCCTTTTCGTTTTCCTTATTTCGTTCTGTGCTTCTTTTTTAGTAAATTTAATCAGATAATCTGCATGTTCTTTTGCCCTTTTCGCATGGTATACCGCTTCGTCTCGCTCTTTTTGTGCCTGATTGACGGCTTCCACCGATGACATATCCACCTGCTTTACCAATTTAGAGTTCCGGTTCCGAACGTCTCTTATTTCTTCGATTAATTTCTCTTGCTCTTTTCTGAGCATCAAGCCGCCTCTGCTCCGCAAGTTGTCGTTGTTCTGCGTCAGCGATAGATTGATTTTCTGTACTTCGGACAGTTCTCGTCGTAGATTCTGATTTTCTTCGGTCAGTTCTTGATTCACTGATAACGCTTTTTGCAGCTCGGTTCTTATTTTTCGCCTGTCTGACAAGAGCATCTGTATCTGCGATTCCAGCTTCTTCTCCCGTGGGGTACCATAATACTTCAGAGCCTTCTGATCCGATTCCGTCTGTTCTGGATTCATTCCTTCTTCGTTCATTTTCTCGATTAAATTCATCATATAGTGCCTCCTTACTGATATTCAGATGAAAGGTCTTCGACAGGTTGCTGTCTCTGACTTTCTGTCCTTGCCGATTCTGAAATGTGATATGCTTTCTGCTGTCGCTCCAGTTGACCTTCCAACCTTTTTCATCCATTCTCTGTATAAATTCTTCTTTGCTTAAGCAGTGTTTTATGGCCGTGACCACTGCCATCGCACACTCCATTACATAACTCTTTGCTTTTTCATTCTGAAACAGATTGTATTTGTCCTTGCTCCATGCAGTGACATCTCCCAGACTCATTTGTGTTCCATCAAAATGTTTTCCT
>JAUNBT010000228.1 GCA_030526985.1 Lachnospiraceae bacterium
ATGTAATGTGTTAGAAGATGAAAAAATGTAATTGCGAAAAAGGAAATGATGGTATAATATAGAAACAACAAGATAAATTTTCAGCAGAGGAGCCATCATGAATTTCAAAAAAATAACAAAAGAGAATCTGTCTATAAAAGATCAGGACATTTTAAAAAGATTACAGGTAATGAAAGAAAAACAAAAAGGAGCTATGTTTCCTTATAATATTTTGTTGATTGGTTTTATGGGATCTGGGAAAACAACAATCTCCGACTGCTTAAGCCAGCTGTTTGATATGGAAATCATTGATATGGATCAGGAGATTGTCAAAAAAGAGGATATGACAATCCCGGAGATTTTCAAGACAAAAGGTGAGGAATATTTTAGAGATGCGGAGACGAATTTACTAATTGAACTCCAGTCTAAAACGAATACAATTATTTCCTGTGGTGGCGGGACAGCCATGAGAGAGCGCAATAAAGTCGAAATGAAGAAAAACGGCCGGGTCGTCCTTCTTACTGCTTCGCCGGAGACTATTTTAGAGCGGGTAAAAGACAATCATGACAGACCTTTATTAGAAGGCCGGAAGACAGTAGAATATATTTCTGAATTAATGGACCAGCGCCGCCCCAAATATGAAGCGGCCGCAGACATTGTGATTTCTACAGACCAAAAGAGTGTACTCGAAATATGTGAAGAGATTGCCCTAAAGGCTGCAAATTAGCAACAGGAGGCATGAAGATGAGCATTATAGTACGAGAATATAAAACAGAAGATAGAAAAGAAGCAATCTCTATTTGGAACCGGGTTGTGGAAGATGGTGTGGCGTTTCCACAAACTGAACCACTTACGGAGTTGACAGGAGATGCCTTTTTTAAGGAACAGTCTTTCACAGGAATTGCGGTCGATACTCAAAATATGGATATTGTCGGTCTTTACATCCTTCACCCAAATAATCTGGGAAGATGTGGACATTTGTGTAACGCAAGCTATGCAGTAAAAGCAGATTTAAGAGGCAGACGAATCGGAGAAATCCTCGTAAGAGACTGCATGAAAAAGGGAAAAGAACTTGGTTTTCGCATTCTTCAGTTCAATGCTGTTGTGCGGACAAATGAAGCAGCACTCCGCCTTTATAAAAAATTAGGTTTTACTCAGCTCGGTGTGATTCCGGATGGTTTTTTAATGAAAGACGGTACCTATGAGGATATTATTCCTCACTATATTACATTGTAGAGGTGACAATTATGGGATTAAATGATACACCAAGAGGCGAACGGCTTCATATTGCTCTTTTTGGCAGAAGAAATGCCGGAAAATCCAGTGTAATTAATGCACTGACCGGACAGGAAACAGCGATTGTATCAGAGACAAAAGGGACAACAACAGACCCAGTCTATAAGGCGATGGAAATTCTTCCATTAGGACCAGTTGTGTTGATTGATACTCCTGGTATTGATGATGCAGGAGAGCTTGGCATGCTTCGAGTTTCAAAGACAAAAGAAGTGTTGGAAAAAACAGACGTGGCACTCTTAGTCGTGGACGTGACGATTGGGTTTTCCGAATATGAAGAAGAGTTGATGAAAGAGATTCTCAGTCGCAGTTTGCCGGTCTTTATTCTGCTGAATAAGATGGATCTTATGGAAGAAAATCATCATAAACTGTTGGACAGCTTGAAAAATCTTTATCATGTCCCTGTCATTGCCGTATCCAGTAAAAACTTAACTGGAATACGGGAAGTAAAAGAACTTCTCGGTACAAAAGTAAAAGAACCAGAAAATACTTTTCGTATTGTGGGAGATTTGATTTCTCCATCGGATTTTGTTGTGCTGGTTGTCCCTATTGATAAAGCGGCACCAAAAGGAAGGCTGATTCTCCCCCAGCAGCAGACAATCCGGGATATTTTAGAATCGGATGCCACTGCAATTGTAGTAAAAGAATATGAACTTCGGGAAACTCTAGAACATTTAGGAAAAAAGCCAAAGCTTGTTATTACTGATTCCCAGGTGTTTTCCAAAGTATCAGCGGATACGCCAAGAGATATTATGCTGACGTCCTTTTCTATTTTATTTGCCCGTTATAAGGGGAATTTAAGAGAACTGGTAAATGGGGCGAAGGCAATCGAAGAATTAAAAGATGGTGATACAATCCTGATGGCAGAAGGCTGTACTCATCATCGCCAATGCGATGATATTGGTACAGTAAAGCTTCCCCGTTGGATTCGACAATATACCGGAAAAGAGCTTCAATTTAAAACCGCCAGCGGAAGCGGCTTCCCGGAAGATTTAAGCCCGTATAAAATGATAGTCCACTGCGGCGGGTGTACTTTAAACCAAAAGGAAATGAAAAGCCGGATAAAACGGGCAAAAGAACAGGATGTGCCTATGACAAATTATGGGATTCTTATTTCTTATCTACAGGGAATCCTTGATCGTTGTTTAGAGCCGTTTCCTGGAATATAATACGGTGAGCATTTGAATGCTGTAATTTTGTATGGTTCTTATGCAAGAGGAGATTATAGTACATCTTCAGATGTTGACATTATGATACTTCTTAATTTGAGTGAAACGGAGATAAAAAAATATCGCCATCAACTGTCGGAAATCACATTTGATTTCAATATGGATTATGATATGGATATTAAGCCAATCGCAAAGAGCAATGAACAATTCATGAAGTGGCTAGAGTCATATCCGTTCTACCAGAACATTCAAAAGGAAGGGGTGATTTTATACCGTGCAGCATGATTATGACACAGGGAAACAAGCATTGGATGAAGTCGCTTATAAAAGACATAAAGATTCTATAGGGAATTTTAATAAAGAATATGTAAAGACAGAGATATTTCCAAGAACAATCGGTCATAAGATATCAGAAGCTGCTGAGATTCGTCACGCTAGCGATTATGATGATTTTTATATTGCAACAAAAGATGAAGCACAAGAGCAAATAGAAACAGCAGAGGTATTTATACAGCTAGTAGAAGAGTATTGCAAAAACAGAATGGCATAAGGATATCTCCAAAAACACAAAATGAAGTAATAAAAATTGTGAAAAAATGTTTTACATAGTTTCAACAAAAAGCCGGAAACGCAATATTAGAGCGTCTCCGGCTTTTCTCAAGCAGATAACGGGAATCGAACCCGCCTCCTCAGCTTGGGAAGCTGATATTCTACCAATGAACTATATCTGCCTACTTATTTATTATATCAAATTATCTATAAAATGCAAGCGTCGTTTCTGAATCTTTAGCAATTTTTAGAAATTATCCATAAAAAAATTGTCTGTTTTCAGATAAATCCATTTACAAGGAGCAATAAAAACTTAAAGTAAAAAGAAAAAAGACATATTCCTTTATTTGCTCAAAAGAAAACTTTTCTTCTTTAAAATTATCTTCTTTTTCAGCCAATACTAATCGGTATGACTCACTTGAAGACTCATTTATGGGGAAGAGAAGCTTTACGGCAGAGAGTACTTCTTTACCAGAAAGCATCCCAGTATTAAGTTGATCCAGTAAATGAGCGGATAAGGAAGCTTTTGTCGTCCATTCACCAGATGATAGGAGCGGATCAGAAATAGCATGAAATTCCTCTTTTGTAAGGAAAGTTTTATTTGCTGCTATCTTTTGAAAATAAGAATAAAAAATAGACTCTGTAAAACCGAAGCGGTCAAGTCTTCTTAAAGCATGATGCTGATAGGAGGATGTTACTCCTGTTTGAAGACCGATTGCTTTTTTTACAGCTCTTAATACACTCCGCCCAATCATTTCTCCCAATTTACTGTCTTTCCCTGCAGAACAAAGCCTAACTGGACTGTCCGGATTAGCAATTAAGATAATCCCATCTGTGCCAGAACCTGTGGCAAGACCTTCTGAATATAGACTGGGACAAAAAAGTTCCTCACAAGCCGCAGCTTTTGCCTCCGTACAAGTCATGAGTGCCCGTGCCATAGCCCCAGGAGTAAGATTCGCATCGATATGAAGAAAAATATTGATTGTCCCGGGAATTGGAAAATAATTGCCGTCTATCTCTTGCCAACATGCCGGATCTCCAATCCGGGCACCGTTTTTGTCTATTCCTCCAGTTACAACTGCAGTGACAGTAAAGGAAGAGGATTCGGAAACAGTATCAGGAAGGGCAGTTGTTTCTGTCTCAATTGCAAGATTTTCCATGCTGGCAGCCGTGGAAAGACCGGTACAGCAGGCTGGATCTAAATGAAGCTTGTCAAGGGCAATTTTTAAAAGATGTTCTTCATAGGTAGGTGCCAGCATTTTGCAGTATTTGCCTTTCTCTGGTTTTTCATCAAAATTAAAGATACAGTTGAGATTACTTCGAAATCCACCATGAAAGGCAGAAGTGCTAAGCACATTTCTTTTTCGGGAGAAAGTAAGAAGCAGTGATTTTTTTGACTGGTATAATGTATCCTGATTAGCAAAAGTGTGTATTAACATAAAAGGTCCCTTTCTGTTTTTCAATCTGTGTCTATCTTAGCATATTTTAACCTTATCAGGCAAGTTTCTCACCTGACTAGAAAAATGAAGAATAACATGTTAAAATAGACGAGAACAGGAGGTTAGAAAATGTTAAATATTACCTATTTATCCCACAGCGGATTTTTAGCAGAGACAAAAAAGTGTTATCTGCTTTTTGATTATTACAAAGGGACAATTCCTTCTTTGAGTGAGGGAAAACCTCTCTATGTATTTGCATCCCATTCCCATAAAGATCATTTTAATCCCAATATTTTTGAACTGGAAAAAATGCATCCTCAAACTACTTATCTTTTGTCATCCGACATTTCAGTGGAAGAGAAGGAAAACCGTATTTTTATAAAACCGGAGGAAGAAAAAGCATTGGATGGAATTATGATAAAGACCTTACTTTCTACTGATTTAGGTGTTGCTTTTGATGTGGAAGTGGATGGAAAAAAGTTGTTCCATGCGGGAGATCTCCACTGGTGGCACTGGATTGGGGAACCGGAGGAAGAAAACGAACAGATGAAACAGGCTTTCTTTTCACAGATGGATAAAATAAAAAGAAATCATTATGATGCCGCCTTTTTAGTCCTTGATCCCAGACAGGAGGAAGCCTTTGACTGGGGATTTGATTATTTTTTAAATCATATTGACACAGATTATGCTTTCCCAATGCACTTTTGGAAAGATTATTCTGTGGTTGACCGATATCGTTTTTCAGAAAAAGGAAAAAAGTTTAAAGATAAAGTAATGGATATCTGCCGGGAAGGACAGCAGTTTGT
>JAUNBT010000229.1 GCA_030526985.1 Lachnospiraceae bacterium
GGTCTTAATTGCTGCTGCGCAAGCCAGTGGGTTACCACAATAAGTTCCACCGATAGTTCCTGCTGGTGCTGCATCCATCAATTCCTCACGGGCAGTAATGGCACTGATTGGAACACCTGCACCCATGGATTTGGCAGTTGCGATAATATCCGGTGCTGCTCCTGCCTCTTTCCAATACTCAGAAGCAAAATATTTACCGGTTCTGCAGTTACCACACTGTACTTCGTCTGCAATTAACATGATACCATTGTCATCACAGATTTTGCGTAATTTCTTCACAAATTCGATTGGAGCCGGAATAAATCCACCTTCGCCCTGAAGTGGCTCAATCAGAATGGCTGCCACATCACTGGCTGGTGTTGCATTATCGAAGAGTTCTAAAAGGGCATCAATGTAATAATCGATTGCTTCTTCCTCTGTATATCCCTTAGGTGCACGATAGAGATATGGGAATGGAGCGCGGTAGATTCCAGATGGGAATGGTCCCATGCCAAGTGCATATGCTTTCTTTGCGGTCAGTGCCATGGTCAGATTGGTTCTTCCGTGGAAGGCACCGGAGAAGCAGATAATGTTGTTGCGGCCTGTATAGGCTTTGGCAATCTTGATTGCGTTCTCGTCTGCTTCTGCACCGGAGTTGGCAAAATAGGTTTTCATTTTATCACCACGGCATGGCATGGTCTCGTTGAACATTTCTGCTAATTTTACATAGCCTTCGTGTACATATACGTTAAAAATGCTGTGGAAGTATTTTTCTGCCTGGTCCTGAACGGCTTTTACTACTTCTTCGTTGGAGTATCCAATATTCAATACGCCGACGCCGCCGATCCAGTCTAAGAATTTATTTCCATCTAGGTCTTCTAAGATGGCACCTGCACCTTGTTTCATACAGATGGGGTAGGTGTTTCCGCATAGTGCCTGGGGGATGGCTTCGTTTCTGCGTTCCAAAAGGGCTTTGGATTGTGGACCTGGTACTGACTCTGTGACGATTTCTGGTAATGCTTCTCTTAACATCATTTATTTTTCCTCCTTAATTATAGGTTGTGTGGGTCAAAAATTCGTCCGGCTGGAGGTCCTGCTTGGACATAACAGACGCTTCGTTCCTCTTCAACTAACTGCTAACTGCAACTAAGGCGCTCAGGAATGCCTTCGCGACTAAGTTTCCGTTGCCATGCATGCGTTGAAAGGTTCAGTGAACCTTTCATTAGCAAAGGCTGGATTTTCAGACTCACTTACGCAAAGTCTGTTATGTCCAAGCAGGACCTCCAGCCGGACGAATTTTTGACCTCAAGGTTATTGGCTGAATAGTAAAAAGAAAAAGATGCGGGGGACTTTTCGTCTCTCGCATCTTTGCGTGGTTTTAATATAGCTTAATTTTTTGTAAAAATCTATTGGCAGGGTGCACAGGTTTCGTGTGCAGGGGTTACAATTAGAGATATTCTTGAATGGAAAATGCCAGATATAGTTCTGCTCGGTTGTGGGCTTGGGTGAGGTCTAGATGGGTGATTTCGGCTATTTTCTTTAGGTGGTAGGATACGGTGTTGCGGTGGAGGTAGCATTTGGCGGCTACTTCTTGTACGTTTCCATTTTCTTCCAGGTAGGTTTTTAGGATTTTACAGTATTCGGTTTTATGGGACTGATCTGCTGCTAGTAGGTCACCTAGTATTTTGTCGTGGTATGCTTGAAGCCGACTGTAATCCGGCAGTTGGAGGAGCAAGCCTACGGCGCCTAGTTCTTCCTCGTAAGTTACTTCCTGGTCTGCTTTGGCATTTCGTTTGCAGATTCGGGTAAGGCGGTGGTATTCTTGAGAAAGTTCTTTTAGCGTGGTTTGGATCGAGCTGACTGCCATGTTTTTTACGAAGCCTGTGGGGGCAGATTGGCTTACTTCTTCAATCGCTTGCCTCACCATGGATGCTTCTGGATTAATTAGGATGACCGTTAGGTATTGGTCGTAGTGAAATACGATTCCTTTTTGTTCTTGTCTGCTGAGGACTTTCTTCCATCGTTGTGTGTAACGGTAATAGTGCTGGGTTACATCTAATATTCCTGATGTTTTCTCCTCTGAAAATACAGCGCACTGAATCATACAGAATCTGGTATCCGCTGATATCCCTTCTCTTCGAAGCGCTGGCAAATAGTCTTCTTTATTTTCTGGAGAGAATATCACTTTTTGAAAAGCATCTTCCAGATTCCTGTTTTCCTGTTGTGTTTCGTAGATGAGGTTACACAAACCACGGTTGAAATCCACAAGATGTACTTCCCAGGGTAATGTGAATATGGGGAAATCATTTTCCTTGGCAAAGGCTAATACCTGCTCTGGTACTTTCTTTATGTAGGTTCCAATATTGAAGACTAAGCCACTGGCCTGGGCTTTATACACTGCCTGCGTAAACTGTAGGAGTTCCTCCTCCGACTTCAAATTCGTACCTGTGGTCACAATCAACTCACGACCTTTTAGGAAATCCACCACCTGAATATCTTCCAGATCATGTACCCAATCTACCAGATTCCATATTCCATTCTCTCCTGCTACCAAGCGCATATTATAATGCTCCAGCGCAAGTTCGTATATCTTCTCCAGCATTACTGCCATGACTTATCCGCCTTCCTTGTGTTGAATCCTAGTGATAAACGGCCGATGACATCGCTTCGACCCTATCCGCTATTTGTTGTTATAGTCATATTATATTGCAATTTGGCTTCTGTCAAGAAACAACACACGTTGAAACGGCAGTTTCATCTCTCCATTGTAGAAAACTTCCAAGCAAAACAATTATATTCTTAGCCTTACGTCATTTTAATTATTTTTTTGAAAAATTGACAGAATTGTCATAGATGGCCGATACCTGATGTACCGGCCTTAGATTGTTTCCATTGGTTCCTTTTGTAATAGCTCATAGATTTGAGCAGCATCTGCTTGAGGATTCTCTTCTTTAAGGGTACAAATCTTCATCACGAAATCCTCTGGTTCCTCTAAATGCTCTGCAATTGTAGCAACATCCAGATTCTTATCTTTTTTACACAAAACTTTTAAAATTGTATTTTCTACTCGACCTTCTGCTTTTCCTTCTTCTCGCCCTATACTTTCCCGATCCCTTAACAGTTCTTCAAAGTACATATAGTTTCCCTCCAATCGACGATCCCTTTTCAATGCTTTCACCCGGTCATGCAGCTTCTGGATAGAATCATTATGCGTTTCTTTCACGAACTCATCCGTTGAATTATCGATATAGTTCAGAAAATCAATCAACACTTTCGGAACGTCCTCTGGATTCTTCCCCTTCGTATTGAGAAATATGATTGCTGTTTCGTCTTCAAGTCTCATATTGTTTTCAATACAACGTTTTTCAAATGAATAGCGATAGAGTCCATCTTCAAAGGGATCGAAAGAACAGATAAATACGATCACACTTGGTTTTAGATCATTGAAATCCTTTCCTGGCTTCAGGGAAGTGGCATCCATCTCCGCCTGATGATAGCGGCTTCGCTTCGGAAGATTTCCTTTCTGTTGATTTTGCATCTCCAGATTATAGTTTACTTCCATATCATCTTTGGCAAAAATATCCAGCCGTACGCATCGGAAATCGGAACTGTACAATAATAGTTTCTCAGCTGTAACCGACAATTTTCCGATTGGCCTGCCAAGTATTAATTCCAACACCAAATGACAGGTCTCTTCATCACCAAGTGCCGCTGCAAACAGATACGCATTGTTTAGATTTAAGTCTTGAAATTTTTTTCTTTGTGCCATATATCCTCCAATCGACGATCTGGCACAAGATATAACTGTTTTGCTCTTATAGTCAGTATATATAATTTCTGTATGTTTTGCAATATATAAATGTACTTTTTATTTATTACAGTTCATATTCATGGCGTAAATTTTGAAGATATTATTATATGCTTCTTTTTCATCTCATTTTCTGCATACTTTCAATGATTGTCGACTTACTCTTGGGCAGCACATAACAATTCTTGCTTTTCTCCTCCCATTTCCTGCACCCTTTCAATGATTGTTGACTTACTTCTGGGCAGCACATAACAATTCCTGCTTTTCTCCTCCCATTTCCCGCATACTTTCAATGATTATCTACTTTCTTTTGGATTCAATGCGGCAGATATCAAAATATTGGTATCTATTAGTATTCTCATAGTCCCTCCACTTCTTCACGGGCGTCCTGTTCAATAGGTAAGCGCACCATAATGGGTGTGTTTAACATTTACCATTTTACAATATCTACGCATAAGAAAAGAGGGCTATGATAGCCCTCTTTCTTATGCTTTGGTTCTTTATTTTGCTTTTGCATATACTACTGAAGAAGATACACTTTGAATGGTCTTGTTTGTACTTATTTTACGGTTTGCGCGCACTTTATAGTAATATGTTTTGCCTTTGGTCAGACTCTTATTTGTATATTTTACTGTGCTTCCGTTTGTAATTGTTTTTACTTTTGTATATTTACCATTCTTGCTTGTTGCGCGATATACAGTATATCCTGTAGCTCCTGTAACTTTCTTCCATGTAAGAGTTACAGATTTGCTTCCTGCTTTTGCACTTACGGATACTTTGGCAGGTCTTGGATATGCACTGCTGATTGCAGAATAGCCGCTGTATGTCTTACCAGATCCAGCTTTTAGTTTGTAGTAATAAGTCTTTCCAGGAGAAAGTTTCTTATCTGTGTAGTTGGTTGTTTTTGCTGTTGCTATTCTGCTGTATTTTCCGCTCTTGCTTGTTGCACGGTAGATATAGTATGTTGTTGCGTTGGTTGATTTTGACCAAGTAAGCTTCATGCTGTTGTAAGAAGCAGATACAGCTTTAACATTCTTTGGTGCTGCAATAGTAAGCTTCGTTACTGTAACCTTGCATTCTGCTTTCTTTCCATTAGCTGTTGTTACCGTGATGACTGCTGTTCCTGCTTTGATTCCCTTAACAGTACCATTGGCATCTACTGTAGCTACTGCCTCATCAGAAGAAGCCCATGTCAAAGTCTTATCAGTAGCGTTTGCTGGTGAAATTGTTGCTGTCAGTTTCGCTGTCTTTGAAGCAATTACGTTCATAGAAGTCTTATTCAATGTTACACCTTCAACTTCGAAGGTCTTCTCTTTATCACTCATTACATATGAAGATGCATGAGAAAGAGTAAAGCTTACAGTTGAAGCTGTGCTTACTGTCAGAGGACCATTGCCTACTAATTCCAAATCACCTGTTGTCTCATTAATGTAGTACAT
>JAUNBT010000016.1 GCA_030526985.1 Lachnospiraceae bacterium
ATGCAAATACAAACATAAATGACAGCACTACCGATGACCAATATTTTAATTACCTTCACACGGAAGAGACTTCTTCCACACCGAATTTTACCAAAGAGACTGAGATGTTCGAGGATACTCAAGACTTTGAGAACACTGAAAACTTTGAGGAAGCTGCCGCTTCCCAAGAGGATGACAGTACTTACCATTACAGCTATGTTGCTCCTTCTGCTCCTGTTTTAACAGAAAAAGAAGAAAAGAAACGACGCAAAAAGATGGAAAAAGAAGCAAAGAAGGCAGCCAGAAAATCCTCCGGTAAAAAAGGAGTCGGCGGTTTCGCAGCAAAATTAATTGCTTCCGCCCTTGTCTTCGGACTGGTTGCAGGCGGAGCTTTCCAGGGATTTAACTACTGCTATAATAAGATAAATCCTAATTCTGCTTCCAACAACACGGTAGAAAATACAACAACCCTTACTACAAGCGGAGATACTATTCAGACAACAACGGATGTATCCGAGGTAGTTGCCAATGTAATGCCTTCTATCGTTTCTATTACCAGCGTTGTAGAACAGCAGGTAAATTATGGCTTCTGGGGTCAGTCAGGAACGGAAGAAACTGAGGGAGCCGGATCTGGTATTATTATCGGACAGAATGACAATGAGCTTTTAATTGTAACCAACTATCACGTTATCGAAGATGCAAAATCCTTATCCGTAGGCTTTTGTGATTCCAGTGAAGCGGCTGCTACAATAAAAGGTACGGATTCTGACGCAGACCTGGCTGTTGTTTCTGTACCGATGTCTGATTTGAAAGCGGATACCAAGTCCAGCATTAAAGTCGCTACACTGGGAAGTTCTTCTGCTTTAACCGTTGGAGAACAGGCCATTGCCATTGGAAATGCTTTAGGATACGGCCAGTCTGTTACCGTTGGTTATATCAGTGCTTTAGACAGAGAAGTTGCTCTTACCGATAAGACTATGACACTTCTTCAGACCGATGCAGCGATTAATCCTGGAAACAGCGGCGGTGCTCTTTTGAACATGAAAGGCGAAGTCATCGGTATTAACAGTGTAAAATACTCCGATACAACGGTAGAAGGTATGGGATATGCCATTCCAATTGACACAGCTTCCCCAATCATTGAATCTTTGATGAATCAGGAGGCAATCCCGGAAAGCGAGCAGGCTTACTTAGGTATTACCGGCAGCGACGTGACAGAAACCTATTCCCAGCAGTTAAATCTTCCTACTGGTGTCTATGTCCAGTCTGTCCAGACTGGCTCCGCAGCAGAACAGGGTGGAATCTATGCCGGTGACGTCATTACCAAATTTGAAGGAAACGAAATCTCCTCCATGGAAAGTCTGACAAATAAACTGTCAAACAAGAAAGCCGGCGATGAAGTAACCATCACGATTCAGCGTATGAACCAGCAGGGTGATTACGAGGAACATGAATTAAAGATTACCCTCGGTGCAAAATCAGATATGTAACCGTGAAACAAAAAAAGAATCGAGTCTGTCTTTTGAAAATGCAAAAGACAGACCGATTCTTTTTTATTTCTCCACGTTTCACACTTTGCTGTTCTTCACAACAAAATCAGCGACACGCTTTGCCGATTTTCCATCCATATAGGCATAAGAATCTTTCAAAAAAGCCTGCAGCTTTTCTCTCGTCCATTTTTTCTCCCGAATCACATCCACTAACTCCTCTGTGTTTCTCACAATCGGGCCAGGGACGTATTCCTCATAATTTCGATAAAAGCCTCTTCCCTGATCAGAAAACTCCTCTAAATCATAGGCATAAAAAATCATCGGTCTTCCAAAAACGCAATACTCAAATATAATAGAAGAATAATCAGTCACAAGAATATCCGCCACCATAAGAAGGGTATTCAGATTATCATAGGAAGAAAAGTCCACAATCTTTCCATCATAATCTTTTTCCAAGTGAAATCGTTCTGCTACAAAGGGGTGAAGCCGCAGCACAAGACAGCTGTCTTTTGGAAGCTCCTCTGCCATCTTTTCTAAATCCAAATGAACCGTTGGGTTGGCCACTTCACTGTCACGAAAAGTAGGTGCATATAGAATTAACTTTTTATTTAACAATTCCGGATGCTGTTTGAAAAATCTTGCTCTTCTTCGAAGCAGTTCCCGGTCAGAAAACAAAAGATCCGTCCGGGGCAGTCCCAAGACCATAACTTTTTCTTTCGGTACAGAAAAACAGCCCGCATAGAGTGCCTTTGTTGCCATGGAATTGACAATTACATAATCAATATTTTCATTGGCCCGTTTTTCCTGTTCATATAGTTTTCCTGTGTTGACATGCTGACCAAATTTTTTTACTGTACCGGTTCCATGCCAGAGTTGAACAACTGTCGTTTCTTTCCTCACTCTCAGGTAAGCCATCGGCAAAAAAGCATTATCCATAAAAATAAATTCCGCTCCCGCCATCTCCCATGATTTTAAAAAGAAAAAACGGAGTGCCCGCATTATTCCTCCCGAACCGCCAAAGCTGGTATCCTTGCGAACCAGCTTTGAAAATCTTGTATGATACATCCGCTCCATATAAGCTGCGACAACTGCTCCATTTCCCTCCGGACCACTATCATGGGTCACAATCAAAAACCCAGAATTCTTTTTTAACGGAAAATATTTGAAAATACTATATAAAAATGCAAAAATCACATAGCCTGCTTCTTTCACATTGCTCTCCCCCGTTCTTTTCTCTTATCGTATTATTTTGAGGATTTTGCTCCCTCCTCAACCAGATTGCTAATTAAATTCATTACCTTCTCAGAAGCTCTTCCATCATCTGCATGATTATATTTTTCAGAAAATGCTTCGTATTTTGCCGTCCATTCCTCCTGTCGATAATTTTTGATATCGGCAATCAATGTCCTTGTATCTTTCGAGATTGGTCCCGGTGCTTCCTCAAGAAAATCAAAATAAAATCCTCTCAGATTGTCCTTATAATTTTCCAAGTCATAGGCAAAGAAAAGCATAGGCCGCTTTAAAATACTGTAGTCAAACATAACCGAAGAATAATCGGTAATCAATAAATCTGCCGTTAAATAGAGCTCAGAAATATCTGCTTTCTCATCAAAACTGTAAACAAAGCCTTCATAATCACTCCAGTCAATCTGATCCGCTACAAGATAATGATATTTTACCAAAAATACATATTCACCGGAAAGCTCTTTTTTAGCCAAATCAAAATCAAGCGGCGAAACAAATTTATACCGTCCCTGCTCATAAAATTCGTTATCCCGCCAGGTCGGTGCATATAAAATCACCTTTTTATCCAGTGGAATGCCGTATCTTTTTTTGATTTTTTTGATAGCCTCCGGTTTGTTTTTTCGGAATAATACATCATTTCGGGGGTAGCCAATCTCTAACACCGGTTTTCCCTCAAAATCAAAACACCGTTTAAAGGTCTCTGTAGAAAAATGATTCTGGGACAAAAGATAATCCCAACTTGCTGTATTTTTTCGAAACGCGTTGTGATAATCCTCCACAGAGGAGCTTACAACAGAATCAATCTGCTCCATATCAAGAGCCAGTTTTTTTAAAGGAGTTCCATGCCAGGTCTGTATGTAGGCTGTCTCCTTCCTCTTAATTAAAAATTCAGGCTGACGGCAGTCAAAGACCCAGATTTGCCCCACTGCCATATAATAGAGATATTGAAGCCTTGCCCGTTTTACGACTTTTCCTGCCCCCGGAATTTTTGTTCCGGGATTTTCAAAAAACCAGATACACTGATAATCTTTATCCAATCCATGCCGAATCATTTCCTCATAGATTGCCCGCGGATTTCCTGTATAATTTCTGCCCAGATTACTTTCAAATAAAATCACCTTTTTTTCTACCGGCAGAAATTTCACCATAAGATGATACAGATTGATTGTTCTATTTTTAATCCATGTTCGAATTCTTTTTTTCATATTACACCCTGAATACATCCTTTACAATTCTTTCTGAAGCGTGACCATCATCCCAACAGCAATATTTGCGGTAAAACTCCTCGTACCGATCTCGAAAAACTTCCTCCACCTGGTCTAAGTGAAGAATTGCCTCTGTCACTTCTTTTGTTGTATAAAGAAGCGGACCTGGTACTTCCTTTTCCATGTCGATATAAAATCCGCGAAGGATATCCCTGTACTTTTCCAAATCATATGTGTAAAACAGCATGGGCCGTTTCAAATTCGCATAGTCAAAAAACACAGAGGAATAGTCGGTGATACAGACATCGGAGATCAAATAAATCTCCGACACATCATCATAATGGCTGACATTGTAGGCAAATCCTTCGTATTCCGATATGTCCAGCTGGTCTGCTATAAAATAGTGAGTACGCAAAAGCAGTACATAGTCTTTCTCCAGAGCCTGTTTCATCATGCCAATATCTAAAGCTAGCTGAAATTTATACTGACCGGGTGCATAATATTCATCATCCCGCCAGGTCGGCGCATAAAGAATGGTCTTTTTATCCGTTGGGATCTTAAGCTTTTTCTTTAGTGTAGCCGCTCTTTCCTCCTGATTATCCCAATGGAGAATATCATTTCTCGGATAACCATGCTGTAAAATCTTCTCCTCCGGAAATAAAAAAGCACTTTTAAATACTTTTGTAGAAAATGAATTGTCCGACAGCAGATAATCCCACTGACGAGACTGTTTGTAGAAATCCGATTTATAGGTTGCTGTTGCCGAATGCACATCTTCCATATCAAATACAAGCCGCTTTAGGGGAGTTCCATGCCATGTCTCCAAAAACACCTGGCCCTGCCGTTTTTCCCGCCAGACTGGCTGGCGCATATTATTGACCCAGTATTTGGACCGGGCAGCGTAATAAAAGTGTTTCAGGCTCATATATTTTACCTTCTTTGCACTGCCATCGATTTCTTTTTTTGTATCCCGAAGAACCCAGATAAATTTGTATTGGTCTTTGTATTTCTCATCCAAATAAAGATAAATATATTTGCAGCTGTCCGCATAGTTTTTGCCAAGATAGCTTTCAAACAAAATCCAGTTATTTTTCACTGGGAGCTTTTGAAAGAAAAAGCGGTCTATCATCCGATATAAGGCAGTCCCTTTTGTCTTCGACTTTTTAAACTTGGAAAGGCCAAGAATCAGGGTGCCATAAAAGATACACTTTTCCTCTTTCTCTTCCCAAAATCCATCTAAAAGTTTTCTTGTTTTCCAATGATACTTCTTTGTCCGTTCCCTGTCACACTGCTTCATCGCATTACACACAGTCTTAAACTGACTGCCGGGAAGCAGCTGTCCCTGCTTTGGAAGAAATTTTTTCTGATACAATTGAATAAAATAGTGAAAAAAATCTTCCTCCAAAATTTGCTCTATCTCTCCATTGCTTCCGGCTGCCTTTCGTGCTAAGACAAAGCTTCTCACA
Organism: Lachnospiraceae bacterium; assembly: GCA_030526985.1. Lineage (GTDB taxonomy): Bacteria > Bacillota > Clostridia > Lachnospirales > Lachnospiraceae > SIG292. Next base: position 5,386 of record JAUNBT010000016.1, read on the forward strand.
TACTGCATATGACGGTCCGGGATTTCTTTTTGATCTAGCGATGGAAGCTTAATTGGATCATTGTGATACCGCTTTACATAAACTGCTATTTTATGATAAACAAAATTTTCACCTGATGCCATGATGGTTGCACAAAAAGGCAGATCCGAATAGACCGCCAGCTCTTTTGGAAAACGAATCTGATATTTTTTAATCAGATCTCTTTTTATTAAAAGTCCTAAAACACTCTTTTCTTCTAACAGGCTCTGGGAAAAGACCTTACTTTTCTCTCTTCCCGGTTCTTTTAAAATATCTTCCTCACCCTCCTGATTCGAATATTCTTCCAAAAATGACTGCCGTTTATACCATGTCTTTTCCACTGTCCCACAGACAATATCTGCCTTATTTTTATTCGCACAGTGAAGCATCTCATAAAGAGTTTCTTCCATAAGATAATCATCACTGTCAAGAAAATAAAGATACTTTCCCTCAGCCTGATCCAACCCGGCATTTCTCGCTGCTGCCACCCCACAGTTCTCAGAAAGTGAGACAACCTTAAGATCAATCTGATCCTCAAACCGTCTCAAAAGATCTTCCACGTCTTCTTCCACATGGTCCAGCACAAGAATTGTCTCAAAATCCTGGATATTCTGGTCAGAAATACTCTCCAGACAATCTTTTAAATAGTTTTTGCCTTTGTGGAAAGGAACGATTATACTCAGCTCCATGTTTTTCCCTCCCAATTAATTAAGGGGAGCACCTATGCGCTCCCCTTTCTTCTATCACTCTTCTGTCTTCTTTAAATAAATCTTGCTGACGGAATCAATATCTCCCTGCGCGATGATCCTGCCCTTCTCTAAAAGAATTGCCTTGTTGCAAAGCCTCTGGACCTGCTCGAGCGAATGAGATACAAAGAGGACAGTAACGCCCTTATCGAACATACCGATAATCTTCTTTTCGCTTTTCTTTCTGAATTTGGCATCGCCTACGGATAGAACCTCATCCAAAATTAAAATCTCCGGTTCTACAATCGTAGCAATAGAAAATCCAAGCCTTGACTTCATACCAGATGAGTAATTCTTAATCGGTACATCGATAAAATCACCCAGTCCGGAAAACTCTACAATCTCATCGTACTTTGATTCCAAAAAGTCTTTGGAATAACCGAGCACAGAACCATATAGATAAATGTTCTCTGCCCCTGTATACTGTCTGTCAAATCCGGCTCCAAGCTCTAAGAGAGGAACAATTCTTCCTTTTACAGAAATATCTCCCTCTGTCGCCTTCAATACACCGGCAATTACTTTTAATAATGTACTCTTTCCTGCACCGTTCAGTCCTAAAATCCCAAGCCGGTCTCCTTTTTGTAAAGAAAAAGAAATATCTTTGAGGGCCCAGAACTCATTATAGGAAATCTGTCCCTTCAATCTCTTTATCACATATTCCTTCAGGTTATCCACCCGTTCTTTGCTCAGATTGAATTTCATACCTACATGGTCAACGGTTAATACTGTCTTAGCCACAAGTCTTCCTCCTATATGTGCAGAATAAATTTATCCTGATTTTTAACAAAGATCACAATACCAACAATCAGAGAACCTACCGCAAAGATTGCGGAAAAACACAGGTTGTACATACCAAGCGGACGTCCAAACACGGCATCTCTAAAGTTTGCAATCGTTGCGTAAAGAGGGTTAATGGAAAATACCCATCCATTTCCTGTGCCAATTACTCTCTCTGGCTGATAGAAAATCGCACAGGTATACATAATCAACATCAGGGCAACACCCCAGATGTACTCTAAATCTCTGAAAAATACTGCCAAAGTAGATAATATCAATCCTACGCCTAATACCATAATAAATAGTATCACCAGCGGAATAATTGCCTGGAACATATAAATCGTCGGTTTTACCTGAAGTACGCCTGCTACACCGACCAGCACGATTAAGGAAATCAGAAAAATAATATATTCATATAATACCGCAGATAAAGGATACATATACTTCGGCACATAGACTTTCTTAATCATCGGTGCATTCTGCCGGATTGACTTCATCGCCATCTTCGTACTCGTGGAAAAACAGGAGTATAAAAGCCGGCCTGTAAGAATATAAACAGGGAATGTCGGGTCATCCTTACCAAAGAAGGTTCCAAATACTAAAGTCAATACCATCATTGTCATCAGAGGTTCAAGAAGGGTCCACAAAATTCCTAAATAGGAACGGCGGTACTTTAACTTGATTCCCTTTTTCACCAGCTCAGCCAATAGAAAACGGTATTTGGTGAAATTTTTTATATACTGCTTCATATTTTTTCTCCATTTCGTTGTAATAAGCAAAACTGATTATACTACGAATTTTTCTTCCATGCAACTACAAGACACAAAAATCTTGCAAAAATCAACCTGATGAACTACTTTTCTGTTTTCTCCGGATAAAATACCCTCTCTACCGCACGTTTTGATGCATTTCCATCATCTACACTACAGAAACGGTCATAAAATTCCTTATAACGCTCCTCATATTGTGCCGAAATCTGATCAATCCTTTTGATTGCATCCACAACTTCCTCTGTTGTATAAAGAAGCGGTCCCGGCACCTCTTTATTAATATCAATATAGAATCCTCTTAAAATATCTCTGTATTTCTCTATATCATAAGTATAGAACAGAATCGGTCTCTTTAAGTTCGCATAATCAAAAAATACAGAAGAATAGTCGGTAATACAAATATCAGATACGAGATAAATCTCTGTGATATCGTCATATTTACTCAAATTAATCGCGAAATCTTCCACCCCTGTTACATCCAGATTATCTGCGATGTAGTGATGGGTTCTCAGTATAATGACATACTCATCCGACAGAGCTTCCTTCAGTTTCATAAGATCCAGCTTCAAGGTGAACTTGTACTGTCCGGCACCATAAAACTCATCGTCTCTCCAGGTCGGAGCATAGAGGATTGTCTTCTTATCTAATGGAATCCCCATCTTTTTCTTAAGCTCTAAAGTAATCTTCTCCCGGTCCGGATGATACATCAAATCATTTCTCGGATATCCCACCTCAAGCATCTCATTATCGAATTTAAAACAGCGGCGGAATGTCTCTGTTGAAAATGGATTCGCCGCAATCAGATAATCCCACTCCTTCTTTTGCCGAAAGAACTGTGCCTTATAGAGTGGAGACGCAGCAGTTACTTCATCCTGATCAAACACGAGTTTCTTAAGCGGTGTGCCGTGCCAGGTCTCTAAAAACACCTGTCCCTCTCTCTTCACAAACCAGAGCGGCTGTCTTACATTAAAAACAAAGTATTTTGATTTTGCCAGATAATAGGCATATTCTCTGGAAAAACGACGGACTACCGTTGCACCATAGGGCGGCTTTGTATCATTATTGAGCACCCAGATAAATTTGTATCCTTTTGTATTGTGCTGTGCCAGATATTCATAAATATACTTCGGGCTGTCAGAATAATTCTTCCCAAAGAATGTCTCGAACATAACCCAGGTCTCTTCAATTGGCTCCTTCGAATACTTATTCTTATATAAATATTTATACAACTCATTCTTATTCTTTAAAATCTTTTTAAATTTCTTTCCTGCCAGATGGCGGTTGGAAATCTTTAATGCCTTCTCCCCATCATGGGCAAGTCCTGCTGCCACAACTCTCTTCTTATATCCAGTCAATTCCCGCAGTACTTCCGGATGGGTTCCATTCAACAAATTGGCAATCAGCTCAAAACGGGTCGTTCTCCATTTGTCTTTCTTACTTCTACGAAGCTTTGTAACAAAATAACGGGAATAATAATTCACAAGCTTCCTGTCCAACCGCTTTCTAAGTTCTCCCTCTTCCCCTGCAATCTCACGGCAGTAGGCGAAAGTCTCCATCTGCTCTTCCATTCGGGTAGGAATCTTTAGCTGAGACAGGGCCGGCATTGTAATCGGGTCATTATGCTTTCTCTTAACATAAAATGCCTCCTGACAGTAAGAAAACGCATTGCCATATTTTAAAAGCATAACAACAAAAGGCATGTCCGGATATAACTGAAAACGGGAATCAAAACGAATCTGATTCTCGTCGAGAAAACTCTTCCTTATTAAGATGTTCAGCACAGAAATATTACGAAGACCTCTCCGGCTCCAGACAAGCTTGTGAATTGCTCTCTCATGCTCATCCACATCTAAAGTCTCTGCTTCTGCCATCGTACCATCAAAATAACTGGCATCGGTCTTCTTCTCGTCCTCATCCTCCTGCCGTCTCTTATCCTCGGCAACCCCCAGATAAACATTTCTCTTAAACCAGGTATAGCGTTTCTTACCGTATACTGCATCTGCTTTCGTCTCATCCGCTCTTGCAATTAACTGCTGAATGCAGTCCTCATATACATAATCATCGCTGTCAAGGAAATAAATATATTCTCCTAAAGCCTTAGAAAGACCTGCGTTTCTAGCCGCTGAAACCCCTCTCTCTTCTCCCTCTAATCTCAAAACTTTGAGGTGAAGACTTTCCTTATAGGCAGCTATCAGACTCTCTGTCTCTTCTTCCACATGATCCAACACTAAAATAGTTTCAAAATTCTCCAACTCACTATCCACAAGACTTGCAAAACAGTCCTCTAAATACTGTATATACTTGTGAAATGTGACAATAATACTAAGTTTCATCCGGCATCCTCCCAAAAGCGTAATCTGTCAGGGCCAAACACTGGTCCTGACAGTTATCTATTCGAAATATTCTATTTCATATTATCTTACTTTTTCACTTGGATGTCAAACTATATTTCTTTCTGCTCTTCTATTACCTTTTCCACTGCATTTACAATATTTTCATATCCGGTACATCGGCACAGGTTTCCTGCCATATGCTTTCGGATGGCTTCCCGGCTCAGCTTTTCGCCCCGCTCTAACAGAACCGTCGCTGACATAATAAAGCCCGGTGTACAAAAACCGCATTGAATCGCCCCTTCTTCAATAAAAGCTTCCTGGATTCTCGTAATCTCTCCATTCGGTCCTAAAAGGCCTTCTAAGGTTCGGATATTTTTCCCCTCTGCCCAGACTGCTAAATAAATACAGGAATCAATGGTTTCTCCATCGAGAATCACGGTACAGGCACCGCATTCTCCCACTTCACATCCCTTTTTTACAGAAGTAAGGCCGAGACGATTTCTTAGCATATCAAGAAGAGATTCCCTTACATCCACATATTCTGCGACCGGTTTTCCATTTACAGTACAAGTCACCAGCTGCATCTGTTTTTTTACTTCCATGTCTCCACCTCCCCGCAAAGATTCAAATAAATAGTCTCCTCTAACGCATTTTGCTTCCACAAGGCTGTGGCCAGTGCTCTTTTTGCAATCTCGCCACCGATTTGAAGACGAAAATCCTTCGAAGCCCGCCAGGAATCCCTCGGATTGATTTCCTCTCGGATCAGATCCTCTGTTTTCGTAAATAAATCACGGTCAATGATTCTTCCCTTCAATGCTTCTTCTGTCTTATGACATCTTAATGGCACCGGCGCTGCCACTCCAAAAGTAATTTTCACATCCAAAAGCTGATTATTCTTCCTGTCTGCTTTGCAAACCACACTGCAGCTCAAAGTGGCAATATCCATGGCATTTCGCATGGAATATTTTATGTAATGTCCGGTATATCCTTTATAATGGTCTTCCGGTATTAAAATGTGGGTAAGAATTTCACCTTCTTTTCGATTCACTTTTCCCGGTCCCAGATAAAAATCTTCCATACTGGATATTCTCGTTCCCGAAAAAGATGTTAAAACCAACTGTGCCTCTAAGCTAAAACAGGTCGGTGCACTGTCTGCGCTGACAGCTCCGTTACATATATTTCCTCCGATTGTGCCAATATTTCGCACCTGAGGTCCGCCAACCTGATCCACCGCCTCTCCGAGGACAGGAACATACTTCTTGATCAGTTCATTTTGTGTAATATGACTAAAGGTAGTGGCCGCTCCAATTCGAAATGTACGGTCTTCATCCATGCTTACCCCTTTTATGTCTTCAATTTCTCTTATTCCAATCAGCTCACAGCCTGCCATCTTCCCTTCCCGAATACGAATCAGCACATCACTTCCACCGCAAATCAAACGGGCACGGGGATGTTCTTTCATCAGAGAAATCGCTTCTTCTAGTGTGTGGGCATTATAGTATTTTTCAATATCATACATGCTTGAAACCTCCCTTCAGTAACCCGGCTTTTGTAAATTCGTCAATCAGTCTCTGTGGCGACAAGGGCAGCCGGTTAATCGATACACCTGTCGCATGAAGGACTGCATTCCGTATAGCCGGTGCCGGTGAAATTGCCGGTGGTTCTCCTAATGCCTTATTTCCATAAGGACCAGTCGGGTCGTAGGTCTCCACAAAATCTGCTTTCAAATCCGGGCTGTCCATCATCGTCGGCAGCTTATAATCTAATAGAGTTCCATTCAACACTCTTCCTGTCTTGGAATCTATTTTTAGCTCTTCACTGAGTCCATACCCTATTCCCATGGACATACCGCCATGTACCTGCATCGTGGCCAGCTGGGGATTGATAATCTTTCCGCTGTCATGTACGTTAATGATATTTAAGACCTTTACTTTTCCGAGGCTTACATCCACTTCCACTTCCGCAAAGGTTGCACCGAAGGCGATTGCATTCTGTTTCTTTTGCAAAGATACCTCCGCCGTAATAACGGAAGATTCCTGGAGGCTATAATAAGATTCCAGGCCAATCTCTTCTATTGTAAGCAACGGTCTTTCCAAAAGCCATACTTTCCCTTCTCTAAAATCAAGCTTCTCCTGCCATCCTTCTTCCTCTGGAATCTGTTCTCTTCTTATCAATAATTTTACACTGTAATCTAAAATCTTCTTTTTTAATAGAAGCGCACACTGTTTTACCGCTTCTCCTGTGACGTAGGTCTGTCGGGATGCATAGGCACCGGTATCAAAAGGCGAGACATCCGTATCCTGTGTCGACATAATATGGATCTTATCCATCTCCATTCCCAATGTCTGAGCTGTCATCTGGGAAAAAACCGTATCCGCTCCCTGCCCAATTTCTGTAGCTCCAAGCATCAGCTGGACACTTCCATCCTGATTTAAAATCATTCTGGCTCCACTAATCTCAAGAGAAATCGGCCATACACCTGTCTTATAGCTGAAAATCGCCATGCCAACCCCTCTTCTTATATTGCCGGTCTGATTTTGATAACGTTCTCTCTTTTCTTTCCAGCCAATCCACTCGGCACCTTTTTCCATACATTCGGCCACTCCGTTGGTATTTGCCGCAATTTCTTTCAGATATGGGTCCTGGAAGAAGCCTTTATATATGTTCTTTTGCCGGAATAGAATCGGATCCATGCCAATCTTTTTTGCCGCATCATCCATAAAAGACTCTACCGCAAAGCAGACCTGGGGAATGCCGTATCCCCGCATGGCACCGCCTACTGGACAGTTGGTATAAACTGTGCAGGCTTTTGCCTTTACATCCTTTACATCATATAAATGGCGCCATGCTGTCGCCCCATTGGCTACAATTGCATGCCCATGGGAAGCATATCCGCCCTGGTTGGAACAGGCCTCCATCTCTTTTGCTATAATACGGCCTTCCCTCGTCATTCCCATCTTAAGATCATAAAAAATCTCATGACGGGTTCTTGTATTCACAAAGGTCTCCTCCCTTGCAATCTCTAACTTGACCGGCCGGCCACCGACCTGCATCGTTAAAAAGGCATTCAGCGGTTCGTAGAGAACATCCTGTTTATTGCCAAAACCACCACCGATATAGGGTTTTATCACACGGACACGCCCCCATTCGATTCCCAATGCCTGCCCGATCACTCTTCGCACAATGTGGGGAATCTGAGTAGAGCTTACAACGACTACCCGGTTCTTTTCCATATAGGCGTAGGAAATTGGATTTTCCAGATGACAATGCTGCACCGGAGCCGTCTCATATATTCCTTCTATCACAATATCCGCCTGCCCCATCTTCTCTTCCACATTGCCCAGCTCATATTCACTTTTAGCGAGCACATTATCCGGCTTCTCCTCATGGATTGGGATTCCTTCCCCTTTCATTGAAAGAAAAGGGTCTGTCACTACCGGGTATTCTTCATATTCCACCTCAATCAATCGGATTGCCCTTGCTGCGGTCACTTCATCTTCTGCGACAACAGCCGCAATATCATCCCCATAATAACGAATTCTGTCTGTGAGCAATCTTCTGTCCGCCACATCCTGATGGGCGGCTTCCACCGACCATGGATGACCGGGCGTCGGATAAGCGTGCTTTGGAACATCCTGAAATGTCACGACCTTAATGACTCCCGGCAGTGCCTCTGCACGACTTACATCAATCTTCTTTACTCTTCCATTTCCAATCTTTGCATGAAGCACCTTCGCCGTATAACACTGCCTGCCTATTAAGTCTTCCGTAAACATGGCCCTTCCCGTTACCTTCTCATAAGCATCTACTCTTGTAACGCTTTTCCCAACTGCCATTCTATCCCTCCTGACATTCTATTTCCATCCATATAACGGTTCAGAGTCAAGCTCTAAACTGTCACCACTAAAAAAAGACTCCCTAAAGACGGTCAGATTCCACCTGTTAGTGAAATACTTATAGCCGTACTTTAGGAAGTCTGGTAGAGACGCTCAGACCATTATTCTGAGCATATACAAGTCATTCATATAGATAAATTATATCAATGATGAAAAATAATGTCAACTGTCTTATCACTATTCTTCCAGTGCGTATCTTCTCGTTATTCTTCCGGTGCAAAAATTGGCTCGAAGGTTCTGCTTCTCACCTTATCTTCTTTTTTTACATTTCCCTGGGCAAGCTGACAGAAATAGAGCTGGGATTCCAAGCTTTCTTTTCCTCTTCTGTCGACCTTCTCGTAAGTGCCGTCTTCCTGAAGAATATGTGCTTTCATCGTATCTGCAAGCTGGATAAAGAGAATATCTTTTACTCTTTCCTTCAAATCCTCATCCTCCACAGGGAAGACAATTTCCACTCTTCGGTCCAAATTTCGCGGCATCCAGTCTGCACTGCCCATATAGACCTCTTCATGTCCATCATTATAGAAATAGAAAATTCGGCTGTGCTCCAAAAATGTTCCAACGATAGAGCGGACTTCAATATTTTCGCTCAATCCCGGTCTGCCTGCGATGAGGCAGCAGATTCCACGGACTACCATCTGAATTTTTACACCGGCACAGGAAGCTTCATAAAGTGCTGTGATAATATCCGGGTCGCACAGGGAGTTCATCTTTGCGATAATGCGGGCTTCTTTTCCCTCTTTTGCATTCTTTGTCTCTCTGTCAATCAGATCAAGGAATTTATTTTTCAGCCAGATTGGGGCAACCGCAAGTTTTTCCCAACTCGGCGGCTCTGAATATCCAGATAACATGTTAAAGACTGCTGTTGCATCCTCTCCGATTAAATCATTTGCTGTAAACATACCTAAGTCTGTATATAATTTTGCAGTAGAATCATTGTAATTTCCGGTTCCCAAATGGACATACCGCTTGATTCCTTCCGTTTCTTTTCGAACCACTAAAGTAATTTTACTGTGAGTCTTTAATCCGACAAGACCGTAGATTACATGGCAGCCTGCCTGCTCTAATTTTCTGGCCCAGACAATGTTATTCTCCTCGTCAAAACGAGCTTTCAGCTCGACGAGAACGGTGACCTGCTTTCCATTCTCCGCCGCAAGAGCGAGGGAGGATATAATCGGAGAATTGCCGCTGACACGGTATAAGGTCATCTTAATGGCAAGAACATTGGCATCCACCGCAGCTCTCTGAACAAACCAAAGCACCGGGTCAAAACTGTCATAAGGATGATGCATTAAAATATCTTTCTTCTTAATCTGATCAAAGAAAGTGGAATCTAATTTTACACCTGGCAGCTGCTGAGGCGTGTAGGACGGTTGTTTTAAATGACTGAAACCATCTAATCCGTATATCTTCATCAGGAAAGTAAGGTCTAGCGGACCGCCAATCGAATACATATCTGTGGAGTGGACGCCTAATTGTTTTTTTAAATATTTTTCTAAGGTTTTATCCATTCCCTCTTCGTACTCTAATTTGATTGCCTCGCCCCACTGGCGTTTTTTCAACTGTTTTTGAATCTCCTGTAAAAGATCTTCTGCCTCTTCTTCATCAATCGTCAAGTCAGCATTTCGCATAATTCGATAAGGATAGGCACATTTTACTTCATAATTTAAAAATAATTGATCAATATTTCTTTCTATAATCTGCTCTAATAAAATAACTTCCCGCATACCTTCTTTCGAGGAAGGGAGAGTTACAATTCTCGGAAGAACAGAAGGCACCTGCACCGTGGCCACTTCATAGTCTTTGCCGCCTGCCTTATTTTTAATCAGCGCAGCAATGTTTAATGTTTTATTGCGAATCAGTGGGAACGGACGAGAGGAATCTACCGCCATAGGCGTCAGTACCGGATACACATCCTTGTGGAAGAATTGATCCACAAATTCCATCTGTTCCTCTGTCAAATCTTCATGATTCATGACCACAGTAAGACCGTTCTCTTTTAAAAGGGGCAACAGCATTCGATTCAGCGTTGTATACTGCTGTTCCGTCATCTTATGGGTCTCTTCATAGATGGCATCTAACTGTTCTTCTGCTGTCATTCCGGCAAGATCTAATTTGGTATACCCTGCATGGACCATATCTTTTAAGGAAGCAATTCTTACCATAAAAAACTCATCTAAATTAGAAGCGGTAATACTTAAAAATTTCAGACGCTCCATCAATGGGTTTCTTCGATCTCTCGCCTCGCTTAAAACACGGTAATTAAACTGAAGCCAGGACAACTCTCTATTTGTAAAATTTTCCGGTTTATTATATCTATTTTTTTCTGTCATGATTAAAATCCCCTCTTCTGACGCAGTATTGGTCGAATTCCATATATTTCTTCGAAAAAGTCTGCCTTTTCTTTTAACAAACTGGCCTCTAAAGTCATATCTGCCATCGGAGTACCTGTAATCACAAGTTCAGGTCCCTTCCTGAGAATCGTATAATCGGAAAGCTTTTGTTTATGACTACGGTCGAGTACATTGGCAAGTCTTAAAATTGCGGTAAGCTTACCGATCAAAAGATAATCAGAGACATTGTAGCTGTGTTGCTCTTCATAGGCCGGAAGCTCTGTTGTATTATAAAGTACAATATTGGCAAGAAGCCTTCTTTCCCGATGGGAAAGGCCGATGATTTCCGTTGACATAATGAGCTGGTACCCATTCACACCTGGCTCATTCATATTAATGAATTTACCACATTCATGGAGCAGGCAGGCAAGCTCCAGTAAAAGACGTTCTCTTTTTCCAAGTCCATGAAAACGTCTGGTATGATCAAAAATGTTCAACGAGAGTTCCGTAATAAAGGTGGTATGGGCTTTGTTATAACGATATCTTTTTGCAAGATTTCTCGCTGCCATAACAATATCCTGGTCAAAATCATGGGCTGGCAGAACTTTATTCTCCCGCTGGGCATAATCCACCACCATACCGTCACAGAGATTGGTTCTCGTAAGCCAGATCATCTCCGCCTTTGACTGTTCCAAAAAGTTCTTATATACAATAATGGACGGAAGCATATAACGGGCAACCTCATAAGGAACCCCATATTCCATGGCAATCTGTTTTCTCGTCATCTTGCGAAGTTTTTTATAAAGGTAGGTCACCTGCTCCTGCGTAAGATAATCGGTAATGCCAAGCTCCGGTGCAATCTTATTCCAGTTCATGGAACTGTCTCCGATTACAATCACATTTTTAATCGCTTTTTCCTTTAAATAAATGCTCCGGAAGGTATTCAGCTCATATTCGATATACTCTTCCACAATAGAAAAATACTCCAGACTATTCTTCTCCACATTGGAAAATACATTCTGGGTCCGAAACGTTCCGATTCTTACATTCTGGGTCACGGTAAGCGCCTGTTTGTCGAACAAAGAAATCTGCAGGCTGCTAGAACCGATGTCCAAAATAGCTGTGTTCTTCTCAATCATTTTGTTAAAATCTTCTTTTTTCAGGGTAATTCCTTTGTACATCAAAAGACGCATCTCGGAATTACTGGGAACCGTAAGAGTATAACCGGTTCTTAATTTAATCTGGTGAACAATCATCTCCCGGTTCTCTAAAGAACGGATTGCACTTGTTCCCATACACTCTGTTACTCTCACATTGTATTCCGCTAATTTCTCTTTGAATTTCAGCAAGTTCTCACAGATAATTTCCACCTGGCGAATGTCTAATTTCCCTTTTGAGTACGCATCCTTACTGATATCCATATACTGATTCACATAATCAATCTGCCGGATTCCAATCTTCGGAGACACCTCATATACTTTCAGGGACATCTCCTGGGAACCGACTACGATTGCACCATAAGTAAAATATGCCACAAATATCGTCCTCTCTTTTCTTGTTCTATTTTTTTTACAACTTATTTTTCTATTCTTATATATATTGTACTAAAAAGCAAAAGAAAACTCAACGCGAATAAGAAAAAGTTATGTAAATTTTATGAAAAATTTGTACTGTTTCAAACCAAAACTCTTTTAAAAAAAGGATGACAGTATTACACTTGTCATCCTTCCCATTCTTTTAACTTTCGTATACTTCCTTAATAACCGGTGCTAAAATATCAGTAAGATCCCGGATTACCGGAAGAATCCGTTCTAGCGCTTCCTCTCGTGTAGGGGCATTGGCTGTCACTCGAATAATACAGCCGTCCGGTTTTGCATAAGTGGCAACCGTTGGATTTGTATAATCTAAAAATGCGGAAATCTTATCTGCCACAGGTGCTTCCCCAATCTCACTGCCCGGTGCCTCCTTCGGTCCCTTTAACCTCAAATTCATAGAGACGAAAACCTGATTAGAAAGCTTATTTAAAAACAATTCACAACACTGATCAAACAAAGGCTCCATCTCGGAAGGCGGTCCTGGAAGCATCAATGCTGCCTTGCCATCCTTTGCAAGAATAATTCCTGGTGCAGTTCCCCATTCATTATGAACAATCAGGGCATCCTTCGGCACATAAGCCTGTTTTTTGATACTCTCACTGATTACTTTGAGCCCAAATTCAAAGCCTCTTTTTTCCACATTGTCATAGACCTTCTGATTAAATACTAATTCTTTACCAAAATAATCGGCAACCAATTCTTTCGTCAAGTCGTCCTTCGTCGGTCCTAAGCCGCCGGATAAAACTACAATGTCAGAACGGTCAAAAGCAACGTTCAACGCTCCCTTCAAACGGTCATAATTGTCTCCGACTACAGTCTGATAATATACCTCAATCCCGATATGGGATAACTTTTTCGCTATGTACTGGGCATTGGTGTTGATAATATCGCCCAAAAGGATTTCAGTACCTACGCTGATAATCTCTGCTACCATGGATACGCCCACCTTTCTTTTGTTTTCTAACAGTATAACAAATTTTTACCGAAAATCACAGGGTAACTTTTGTTCTAAGCGGCAAATTTTTAAGACAAACGGCATATAGTAAAAGAAAAAGGAGTCATTTATGACACCTGAATCAAAACCTCTGATCCATGGAATTGATGTAAGCCACTGGTCCGGCAATATTGATTTTCACCGTGTAAAGGAAGATGGCATTGAAATTGTCTATATAAAATCAAGTGAAGGCCAGTCACTCATCGATCCACATTTTGAAATTAATTACAGAAAGGCGAAGGAGCATAATCTGAAAATCGGCTTCTATCACTATGTCACAGCAAGATCTAAGGCACAGGCTAAAGCGGAGGCTGAATTCTTTCTCTCCTTAATCAGAGAAAAAGACTATGACTGTCATCCGGTTATGGACTTTGAATCCTTCTTTGATTTGGACCGAAGAAAAATCAATCGGATTGCAAAAGAATTCATGGAAACCTGTGAACGGGAAAGCGGCCATCGGCCAATGATCTACAGCGATGCCTCCAATGCCTCCGCCATTTTTGACCGGTATTTCTCCCGCTATCCATTATGGATCGCCCAATATGGAGTAAAAGAGCCAGCCGGCAATGGAAAATGGCTCCACTGGACCGGCTGGCAATATACTTCTTCCGGAAGAGTCGACGGAATTGACGGCGACACGGACCGGGATTATTTTACAAAAGAGGTTTATCTTACCCGTAGGACTTGATGAAAGCTACGTTATCGGATTCCACACTGCTTAACCAGCTGTCCTTAAACTCGCTGGCACTGTAGATTGGGGTATACCATAACTGGGAATTAAAATAATTCTGCAGCTCATCATTCTGGAACATTCTTCCATGGCGGGCATAAATCTCATTTCTCGCCAAACGAAGCTGGGATTTTGTCAAATGACTGATATCCGACCAGCTAAGACGGTAGGTACTGCTGTATGGAAGAATATAATAATTATTCTGGGCAGCTCCTGCCGATGGAACAACGACAACAGCAGGACTGGTTGTCGCAGCTGCCGCAGCAGTGGTAGCCGCTGTTGTATCAGCCGCCGGAACCCCAATCTCTCCGGATACTGCAGGTCCCTCTTTCGCATAGACCGCTGCTAAGAGTTCCTGCAGTTTCGTCATCGTCTGAGCTTCCCCATCTAATGCCAGATAAGTTGCATCAAAAGAGTTCTTATCCTCATCCACGGTAAACTGAATCTGGGCTTTGTGATCTGCCTTCTCAAACTCGCAGTCTCCTGTAAATTCTACAATATCTACTACATTATCATCCGAATCCTTTGCCTGAAAATATCCCCAGGAAGGATTCTCAAAATAACTGTCAAACACTTCACCATAGGGTGAATCCGGATAGTTAGAAGGGCATCCCTCTTTCACCATAACAATATGGGAATCTTCTTCTTCACTCTGTCCTGCCACCCCTGTTGTTGCCTCTTCACTGCCTCCCGAAGAGCTACAGCCTGCCAGCATCAAACAGAACAACAACATTGCAATCAAGCTTTTCTTATTCATCTTCGCCCCTCTCCTTTTTTCGTATTATTACTAGACATTATAATATAAAAAAGGGGACTTGTAAATAATCTTTCGGGTACAGACATAGTCCAATATTTTTCTTAATATCCCAACGCCTTCAAATATCTTTGCAAGGCATCCTTCCAATCCGGCAGCCTCTCAAAACCATTTTCCGTCAGTTTTTCCTTGCTCATGCGGCTATTAGCCGGGCGTTTGGCTTTGGAAGCCGGGTACTCGGCTGTTGTGACCGGAGTTACTTTTACATGGTCCATTCCTGCCTGTTTAAAAATCTCGCAGGCGAACTCATACCAGCTGCATAATCCTTCATTAGTGGCATGATAGCGGCCATATTTTTCTGTCTCAGCCATATCTACCAACAATCTGGCCAGGTCATAGGTATAAGTTGGGGAACCGATCTGATCATCTACTACCGTGAGCTGATCTCTGGTTTTTCCGAGATTTAACATTGTCTTAATGAAATTCTTTCCATTTACGCCAAATACCCATGCGATTCGCACAATAAAATATTTGCTTACATTATTTTCGACTGCGAGTTCACCTTCGTACTTTGTCTGTCCATATACATTCAAAGGCTCTCTCTCATCATCCGGTTCCCAGGGACGTTCTCCCTGGCCGTTGAATACATAGTCTGTGCTGATATAAATCATCTTAAGATCCAGCTTTTTGCATACCTTTGCAATATTTTCGGTGCCGCCTGCATTGACTTTGCGGCAGAGTTCTTCATTATCTTCGGCTGCATCCACTGCGGTATAGGCAGCACAGTGCATTACCGTATCTACCTTTGCCTCCGTGATAACACGTTCCACGGCTTTTTCATCTGTAATATCCATCTCTTCGATGTCAACACCGACAGATTCATGGCCTCTTTTTGCAAGTTCTTCTACCACGTCATGACCTAACTGTCCCTTGACACCAGTTACCAATACTCTCATGTTGTTCCTCCAAATTGTTCTCTATTTTTAGAGACGGTTTCCATACATTTTATCAAAATAATTGCTGTACTCACCGGATAAAATATTCTGCCACCACTCTTTGTTCTTAAGATACCACTCAATTGTCTGGGCAATACCAGTATCAAAGTTATACTGTGGTTTCCATCCAAGTTCTGTCTCAAGCTTTGTCGGATCAATTGCATAACGCATATCATGGCCCGGACGATCTGTCACAAATCGAATCAATGTCTCCGGTTTATTAAGAGCCTTTAAAATTGTTTTTACCACTTCTAAATTGGTTCTCTCATTATGTCCGCCTACATTATAGACTTCGCCTACTCTTCCATTGTGGATAATCAAATCAATTGCCTCACAATGATCGGATACATGGAGCCAGTCTCTTACATTCTCTCCTTTTCCGTATACAGGAAGTTCTTCATCTGCCAATGCGCGGCTGATCATAAGAGGAATCAACTTCTCTGGGAAATGATAAGGTCCATAGTTATTGGAACATCTGGAAATTGTCACAGGCAGTCCAAAAGTTCTGTAGTATGCAAGTACAAATAAATCTGCACTGGCTTTACTGGAAGAATAGGGGCTTGAGGTATGAAGAGGGGTCTCCTCTGTAAAGAACAAGTCCGGACGGTCTAAAGGAAGGTCTCCGTACACTTCATCGGTGGACACCTGATGATAGCGCTTTACGCCATATTCTTTGGAAGCATCTAAAAGCACCTGTGTTCCCAGCACATTTGTCTGTACAAAAATTCCAGGATCTGTAATAGAACGGTCTACATGGCTCTCTGCTGCAAAATTAACCACAATGTCGAATTTCTCTTTTTCAAAAAGATCCATAATAAATGGACGGTCTGCAATGTCACCTTTTACAAATTTGTAATTTGGTTTATCCTCTACCGGTTTTAATGTTTCCAAATTTCCCGCATAGGTCAAAAGGTCCAGATTCACAATCTCATCTTCCGGATATTTATTTACCATATGATGTACAAAATTTCCACCGATAAATCCTGCTCCACCTGTCACTAATATCTTCATAGTCTTTCTCCTTTAAAATCTTTTCTACTTGTCAATATATTTTCCATCCATAACGTCTTTTAAATAGGCGCCGTACTGATTTTTCTTCATTAATTCGTAAACTTCCATCATCTGGTCGTTGGTAATCCAGTGATTATTATATGCAATCTCCTCTAAGCAGGCGATTTTTCGATGCTGATGAGTCTCAACGGTTCTTACGAAATTCGTTGCATCCACCAAAGAATCATGGGTTCCGGTATCTAACCAGGTAAATCCCTGTCCTAACAGTTCCACATCTAATTCTCCATTTTCCAGATAAATTCTGTTCAGGTCTGTAATTTCCAATTCCCCTCTCTTAGAAGGTTTTAAATTCTTCGCATACTCCACAACTTTATTATCATAGAAATAAAGGCCTGTCACACAGTAATTGGATTTTGGTTTTTCCGGCTTCTCCTCGATGGAAATTGCCTTGCCATTAGAATCAAATTCTACAATACCGAACCGCTCCGGGTCATCTACATAATAGCCGAAAACAGTCGCACCTGAAATCTTATTTGCTGCATTCAGCAGACGTTTTTTCAAACCATGGCCATGGAAAATGTTGTCGCCCAAAATCATCGCCACATTGTCACCACCGATGAATTCTTCGCCGATTACAAATGCCTGTGCCAGTCCGTCTGGGGATGGCTGAACTGCGTACTGAAGATGGGTTCCAAACTGACTTCCATCTCCTAATAAAGCCTCGAACCGCGGCGTATCGTCCGGTGTGGAGATGATTAAAATATCCCGGATTCCTGCATTCATCAGGACAGATAAAGGATAATAAATCATCGGTTTATCGTAAATCGGCAAAAGCTGTTTTGATGTTACCATTGTCAACGGATACAGGCGGGTTCCTGAACCGCCGGCTAAAATAATACCTTTCATATGTACACCTCTTTCTTGCTATCTTTCCTTTATTTGCTGCATATAAATATCCCCGCCATCTTTGTAATCTTAAATGCCCCGTTTTCCAGTCTCTGACGGACAAATTCCTTAAATTCCAAATATCTGCGGCTCAAATGTTCGTGCTGGTTGCCATGACAGGACAATATATAATCTACGATTGGCTCTGCCCGGTCCACGAAAAGAGAATCCTCATAACACCTTTCTTCGACTTTTGAAAAGATTGAAGAAAGCTCTCCCCCTCCATTTTCCAGACCGAATTCCTCATACAGATTCCGTTCTGAAAGAGTGATTTCTGAATCAAAGGCCTGCACTAGCTGGGTAATCTCCTTCATATGATTTCTTCCATAGGTACTGCAAAGGAAAATACCTCCAGGTTTTAACACCCTTTTTACTTCTTTTAACACATGTTTCCTGTCTGAAATATAAAACAGCAGATGATTTGCAATGACAAGATCAAAGCTCTCTTTTTCAAATGGAATCTGATGACAGTCAAACACTTGATACTCAAAAATGTCTCTCCGTCCGGTCTGGCCCAGTCTGTTCTTCGCATCCTGAATCATCCCGGCAGATTGGTCTGATAAAAGAATTCTTACATCCTTTGGAATTCGTTCAAGATTCTCCATCCACAATTCGCCGGTGCCGCAGCCAATCTCAAGGACACTGTATCCCGGTTTTAAATCCATCTGGTTAAAAATCCATGGAAACCAGCGGACCGGATTAGTAGAATACTCTTTGTGCAGACGAATTCTCACATCCAAATTGGAGGCATTCTTATACTGGTCCACCAGACTGTGCTCCTGATTCGTCACATGAATCAGCTGAACAATCTCCTCCCAGTCAATGGTCTGCTTACTCTCTAATTTTTTAGAGGCTTCCTTTAATGACTGTTCTACCATATTCAAATGGTCAATCTTCTTTCTCACCAGATTCAGCTGTAAATCAATCGACTCACGCATAAAGTCCTGATCCTGATCATTAATCGTAATTGTCATGATCTCTTCTAAAGAAAAGCCCAGATATTTTAAAGACAGAATCTTTTGTAATTTTGCAAAATCCGAATCTGTATACAGCCGATAACCATTCTCGTCAATCCGGCTGGGCTTTAATATTCCCTGCTTATCATAATAACGAATCGTCCGGAGCGTCACATTTGCCTTTCGGGCAAACTCACCGGAGGTATAGTATCCATCCTTTGCCATAAACAAAAAATCCTCCTTTTTTGTCTTTTCCTTTTATAGTATACAGGGTGACGTTAGGGCAGGGTCAAGCAGTTTCTTTTATTCTTTCCAACTTTCATTATCCAAGTTTCCCCATGGATTTTTTCTTCATTTTCTGATATACTTAAGCTAAATTATTGTAACTTTTATTGAAAGGATTTTATATGAAAATAAGAAAGAATATTTTATTACTTTTCTGTCTGCTTTTCCTGCTCCCGGCAGTAAATGCCCAGGCAGCCGGCAGTGACAGCAGTTCCCTTGCCTTTCTAAAGGGTGCTCATGTAGTTGCGAAGGAATCCGATCAAGTATCTGTTTCTTCCTCCATGTCGACAGCTTCTGACACTTCCGTTTCAACCTCTTCTGCCACGAAAACACAGGCAGTGAACAAGATTTATCAGGCTCTTTCTTCCTTTAAAAAGACTGTTGATTTATCAGAGTACAAAATTGTATATTCCGATAAAACGGCCAGTAGCCTTTTAGACACTGCCTTAGATAAAGATTTGTACCTTTTTAATGTACTGGCGAATAAGACTGATTTTTCAGAAGAGTCTGAGTTTTGTGCCTGCTATACGAATGGGAATTATATTGATTCCTTTGAGTTCCAGTATAATGCAAAAGCATCCTCTCTTCAAGCCCAGTACAAGAAGCTTAAAGCTACTGTTTCCAAGATTCAGACTTCCTTAAACCTTGAGCAGGCTTCCCGGGAAGAGATAGTTTTAAAAGTTCATGACTATATTGCCTTACATACAGATTATAACATGGCAAAAACACCTGCAAGGTCCAGCTACACAGCCTGCGGTGTTCTCATGAATGGAAAAGCTGTTTGTTCCGGCTATGCAACCGCCTATCAGCTGCTTTTGTATGAATATGGAATTTCCTCAGAAATCGCCACAAGCGAGAAGATGGATCATGCTTGGAATTTAGTCAAACTTGGCAGCAAATGGTATCACGTAGATGTCACATGGGATGATCCCTATCCGGAACAAAAAAATTATGTCACCTACTGGTTTTTCTTAAAGACCGATAAGGAATTTAAAAACCATTCCGTATCAAAACATTACAGCTGGGAATCCGATGGCATAAAATGTACCTCAAAACGCTACAGTAAACTGCCCCTATCTGATAATAAGAATCTATTTTATTATGATTCTAACTGGTACTACAACAGTAAGAACAGTTCTGGAAGCACTTACCAATACTACAAATACAATTTTACCTTTACGAATGGAACCCGGATTGCTACATCTTCCATTCCCTTTGTAAAATATGGTTCCCGCATCTATTTTGCTTCCAAACCCTATCGAATCGCATCTATTAATATAGATGGAACGATACCAAAAACAGTAAAAACCGTTTCCACCAAACGAGCGGCCCGCCTTTCCTCTATGAAGATTAGCAAAAATAAAATCAACTATACCTACTATCTGAAAGGAAAGAAAAAGAAAGGAACAGTAAGGCTCACCACTGCACTCAAAAATACTGCTTCCTAAATAACCTGAAAAAGGAGAATAAGGAGATAAACCATGAAAAAACGAATTTTATTATTACTTACATTAATTGTATGTATGATGTTCCCTGCCGCAGCGCAGGCAGCCACCACGGATGAGACAAAATCCGACACTGTAATTGATTTTGATATTAGAAATGTTGCCTCCCCTGTCACCGTAGAAAAGAAAGATGGCGTTTCTATCTCAAGTGCTCAATCCGTAAAGATTACCACCGCTATGGCAAGCTCAAAACAGGTCAACAAAGTCTACAAAGCACTCAGAAATTATAAGACTTCCGTCGACCTGACCGGATATAAAATGACCGTCAGCACTTTTGTTGCTGCCTTTAATCAATGTTTTGAGAAGGACTATTACCTGCTTGACTCCATTCTGGAAATGTCAAATCCATCTGTGTATTACAGTTCCAGCACCGGTTACGTAACAAAAGTCAAATTCAAATATACACTGAGTAAAAGCACAATGAAGAAACGGTATTCTTCATTAAAATCTGCTGTTGACACAGCAAAAAAATCTATCGGCACAGGCTTATCCAAAGAACAGGTTGCTTTAGCTGCTCACGATTACATTATAAAACGTGCGACTTACAATATATCCTATTCAGAAATCGCTTCTGCCAATCCAAGCAAGGTGGTTCCGAACTATCATTCTGCAAAGGGAATTTTAGTTGACCGCTCCGGTGTATGTGCCGGTTATGCCTATGCCTATCGTATTTTAATGAAAGAATATGGCATCACCTGTTCTCTAATCGAGAGTAACTCCATGAATCACGCCTGGAATATGGTCAAGCTGGATGGATACTGGTACCATGTCGATGCCACCTGGGACGACCCTGATGCCGATTCAAGCTGGACTGGAAAAGGCTCCGGTTCCCTTGTTTACTATAATCATTTCTTGCTAAACAACACGGAAATGCTGAATGCTTACCATTATAATTGGACTCCATATTATACTGCAAATTCCACAGTATACTCCAACATGCCCCGTACCTCTTCTGCCTCACAGATGAACTACAAAGGATACTGGTATTTTGCCCAGAGCGATTCTGCCGGCGGCTACCTTTACAGAAGAACCAATTTCAAAGGAAATGGTCTGACCACAATCAAGGCTTCCACAAGCCCTCTGCTCTACTACAAAGACCGTCTCTACTACGTTGCCAATAATACTGCCATCCATTCCTGTAACATCGATGGCGGTGCCGACCGAGATCTCACATCCCTGACCGGCCTTACCAACGTAACAAACTATACCTTAACAAACTTTTCAGGAAACAACCTGCTATACAGCTACACCACCGCCACCGGATCATCGAGCAGTTCCTGTTCCATATCCGATTACAACATGCGGACCACCGACAAAGCCACCAGCCTGAAACTGTCCGCCACCTCAAAAACAATCAAAAAGAAAAAAAGCTTTAAACTTACTGCATCCGTAGGTCCAACCTGGGCAATCAGCAAATCCCTGACCTACTCCACCAGCAACAAAAAAATAGCCACCGTTGCCCAAAGCGGCAAAGTAACCGGCAAGAAAAAAGGAACCGCCACCATCACCGTAAAAGTAACCGGCACCTCCCTCAAAAAAACCTGCAAAGTAACCGTAAAATAAATCAAAAAAAGCAAGTCTCTTCTGCCAATAACATTGGCAAGAAACGACTTGCTTTTTTTCTATTCTAGTGATGTCCGAAAACCGTAGGCCGAAAGGCACCCTAAAAATTCCGAAACCTCTCATACCTCTCCCTGGCAATCTCTTCCCCGCTTTTGCCATCATAGGAATTCAAAAATTCAATAATCCCTTTCTTCATCTGGCTGGCAACGGTGTCGATATTTGCAACAGAGACCGGCTCCTCTTCCTGAATTACTTTTTCAATAATGCCTAATTCTTTTAAATCAGCAGCCGTACATTTCATAATCCCTGCTGCCTCACTGGCGCGCTTTCCGTCTTTCCAGAGAATGGACGCAAAGCCTTCCGGAGACAGAACCGAATACATGGAATTTTCCAACATCCACACTTCATTTCCAACGGCTAAGGCAAGTGCACCACCGCTGCCTCCCTCTCCAATGACAATGGAGAGAATCGGTACGGTTAAAGAAGACATCTCAAACAGGTTTCTGGCAATCGCCTCTCCCTGTCCTCTCTCTTCCGCCTCTAAACCGCAAAATGCACCCGGCGTATCTACAAAGCAGATAATAGGACGGTTGAATTTTTCGGCCTGTTTCATCAGACGAAGTGCTTTTCTATAACCTTCCGGGGAAGGCATTCCAAAATTTCTCTTTATATTTTCTTTGGTTGTACGGCCTTTTTGCTGGCCAATGACGGTAACATTGCGATGATTAATCCTGGCAAGGCCGCCAATGACCGCCGCATCATCTCCGTATACTCTGTCACCATGAAGCTCCATAAAGCTTCGAAATATCAATCCAATATAATCAAGTGCCGTAGGACGGTCTCCGGCGCGGGCAATCTGCACCCGATCCCAGGGAGTAAGCTCCTTCTTTGTCTCTTCTTTTGGTGCTTCTTTTTCCTGATTTTCTTCCATATATATATATTCTTTCATATCAACAGCTCCTTATCAAAGAATAGAGAACATATTTCATGTTTTTGCGCTCTACAATTTTATCTACAAATCCATGCTCTAACAAAAATTCTGCGGTCTGGAAACCTTCCGGCAGTTTCTGACCGATGGTCTGCTGAATGACACGAGGTCCGGCAAATCCTATCAATGCCTTCGGTTCTGCCAAAATCACATCACCTAACATGGCAAAGCTTGCCGTCACTCCTCCAGTCGTTGGATCTGTAAGCACTGTAATATATAAAAGTCCTGCCTCATCGTGTTTTTTTAAAGCTGCTGAAGTCTTTGCCATCTGCATCAGGGACACCATGCCCTCCTGCATTCTGGCACCACCGGAACAGGTAAAGATTACAATCGGCAGTTTATTTGCAGTTGCCCGCTCCACTGCTCTGGTGATTTTTTCTCCTACGACTTCTCCCATACTTCCCATCATAAAATCCGTGCCCATTACAGCAATTACGACAGGAAGACCGTTGATTGCACCTTTTCCTGTTATCACTGCTTCCTCTAAGTTCGTCACCTGTTTTAAATGGGCAAGTTTTTTCTTATATCCGGGGAAATCAAGTGGGTCATTTGACTCTAACCCTTTGTCCCACTCCTCAAAAGTTCCCTCGTCCAAAATCATACTGATTCTTGTCCTCGGGCGGATACGAAAATAATTTCTGCAATGGGGGCAGATATAATTATTTTCCGCCATATCCTCCGTGTAAATGGTATCTCCACAGCTCGGGCATTTTTGGAACAGACCTTCTGGTACCTGAGGTTCCTCCTGGTCTATTTTTACTGCCCGCTTTCCCTGTTTTGCTCTTTTTTCGGAGGTTCTTGTATAGGTTTTTTTAAACATATCTTTTAACATGGAAATTCCTCCCTTTTGGACCCTGTCCGGCCTGCTTCAATCAGATGAAAATATACAAATCAATCACCTATTCTTCTGCCATCGCTTCCCGCTTCTTTTGAAAGCGTTCAATAAATCCAGTATCCACGCTTCCCTTTACAAAGTCCTCATCATTGATCAAATCATACTGAAAATCGATGTTCGTCGTAACACCCTGAATAATCAGCTCGCCAAGGGCACTTCGCATCTTCGCTAACGCAAGTTCCCTTGTTTTGTCATGGACAATTAATTTTACTACCATAGAATCATAAAACGGTGGAATCTGGTAGCCACTGTAGAGTGCCGACTCTACCCTGATTCCCATTCCTCCCGGAAAGTGAACATCCTCTACCCGTCCCGGACATGGTCTGAAATTCTTCTCCGGATCTTCTGCATTGATTCTGCACTCTAAGGCGTGTCCCTGAATCTTCACCTGATCCTGGGTAATCGTAAGCTTTTCTCCGGCAGCCACACGAATCTGTTCTTTAATTAAGTCAATGCCCGTTACCATTTCAGTTACAGGATGTTCCACCTGAATTCGGGTATTCATCTCTATAAAATAAAATTCCCCAGACTGATCTAACAAAAATTCAATGGTTCCCACGCTGTAATATCCGGCTGCTTTAGCCGCTTTTACCGCTGTGTCACCCATCTTTTTTCGCATCTTATCATTGATTGCAGGAGAAGGTGCTTCCTCCACCATCTTCTGGTGCTTTCTTTGGATAGAACAGTCACGTTCTCCCAAATGAATCGTATTTCCAAATTGGTCTGCAAGAATCTGAAATTCAATATGGCGGGGATTTTTTACATACTTTTCAATATACATCGTACCATCGCCAAAAGATTTCTCTGCTTCCATCTTTGCTGTATCAAAACTATTTTCAAAGTCATCCTCTGTCTCGGCAATTCGCATTCCCTTGCCGCCACCGCCTGCGGAAGCCTTAATCATAACCGGAAAACCGATTTCTCTTGCAATCCCGATTCCGGAAGCCGCATCATAGACCGCTTCCTTTGTTCCGGGAACAACCGGAACTCCGGCTTCCATCATCGTAGAACGGGCTGCGGATTTATCACCCATCTTATCAATAATGTCCGCAGAAGGACCGATAAAAGTAATATTACATTTTTCACACATACGGACAAACTTGCTGTTTTCGGAAAGAAAACCAAAGCCCGGATGAATTGCCTGTGCTCCTGTCGCTAAGGTTGCACTGATAATCCGTTCCATACTAAGATAACTGTCCTTGCTTGGTGCCGGCCCAATGCAGATCGTCTCATCTGCAAGCTGGGCATGAAGGG
>JAUNBT010000230.1:0-3698 GCA_030526985.1 Lachnospiraceae bacterium
CTATTTTTTAGAAATTGCAAGAGAAGGAAATATAAGCCGAGCCGCAGAATATCTACATGTCTCCCAGCCTACCCTTTCTAAACAGATGAAAGAATTAGAAGCTGAACTCGGTCAACAACTTTACACAAGAGGAAGTCGCAGCATTAAACTGACTGATGAAGGTATGCTTCTTCGCAAAAGAACAGAAGATATTCTTTCGATGGTAGATAAAACGATGGATGAATTTAAGTCTTTGGCAGATGTCTCTGGAGGCGAAGTTCGTATAGGATGTGCGGAGTCATATCAGATTCGATATATCGCACAAGTAATTAAGAATTTTCAGGCACGATATCCAAGATTTTTGTATCACATTTCCAGTGGTAATACAGAAATTGTAACAGAACGATTAGATAAAGGACTTTTAGACTTTGCAGTTATTGTTGAACCACCTGATCTTAGCAAGTATAACTATCTTACGATTCCAGAGTCAGATGTTTGGGGTGTTGTTATGCGAAGAGATCATCCTCTGACAGAAAAAGATGTACTTTACATTGACGATCTTGCAGGTATTTCTCTGCTCTGTTCTGAACAGGCTATGCAAGAAGACTTACCTAGATGGTGTGGTGAGAAAATGGATCTGCTTAATATTACCGGAACATTCAATCTGACTTACAATGGTTCTGTCTTTGTTAAAGAAGGACTTGGCTGCCTTCTAACATTTAATCATTTAGCAAACACCAGCAAAGAAAATGATCTATGTTTTCGTCCACTAAAGCCAGCACTTAATACACAAATGTATATTATCTGGAAGAAATATCAGATATTTACTCCAATTGGAGATTTATTAAAAAAAGAATTTGAGACTACTTTTGGCAAATAAATAAAAATCTGGATTTCTATTTTTCTGCAGCTGACTCCATAAATTTCTTCATCGCCAGACTGAGATAACGATTTTTCGGATAATGAAAAAACAAAGCCCTTTGCGTGATTTTAGAGGCAACGGAATAATATCTTAGTTGCCCTGCTGGTGGCATCTTCTGAATCAAGGTGTCACTCACAAGAGATGCCCCAGTCCCACTACATGCAATATTATATGCCGTAGAAAGTTGATCAACCTCCAATACAATTGATGGTACAATTTCTGTTTCCTGGCACAGCTGTTCATAACGATTTCTTGTATCATTTCCCTTTCTCAATATAATGAACGGGCATTCTTCAAAATACTGGAAACTTATCTTCTTTCGTCTGGAATTCTTATGTTTTCCAAGAATGACATCTTCTGCCGTTATTCCTTTACAATGATATTTCCGATCAATATTCTGACTTATTTCCAATGGAACTGCAACCAGAATCTCCTCTTTTCTCATTGGATACACCTCATATAAATTCTCCTCCACTGGATAATTATCCAGGATCACATCCAATGCACCAAGTTGCATCTGTTCATTCAAATAATCTATATTCCCCTCATGCAATTGTAATTGAATATCTGGATATTCACTGGAAAATCTTCTCATAATGTCCGGCAATACAAAAGATGAACATACATTGTTTGCCCCAATTGCAATCGATCCAATCTTTAATCCTCGAATATCACATAGGTAATTCTCAAACTGCTGCTCCATCTGCATCACCTGTTCAATATATTCGATATACATCTTTCCACAATCTGTCAGTTGAATAGGTGTTACATTACGATTAAAAATAGGTGCACCAATTTTCTTTTCCACCTTTTTTACCATTGCACTCAAACATGGCTGAGTCACATACATTTTCTTTGCCGCCTTCGAAAAACTCTTTTCCTGATAAACCATATAAACATATTCTTTATTCTCAAACATTACTTTTCCCCTTTCGTACTATATTCCGTCTTCTCGCATCGTCGTTCATTCGTTTCGTTATCATAAACATTTATTTATGATAACGATAAACAGATAACTATTTGATTTTATCTTATAACGACGATAAAATGATGTCAATCAAAAACAACAATAAAAGAAGGAGGAAGCACATGTATAAAACCATTGGAATCATTGGCGGAATGGGGCCCGCTGCAACTTGTGATCTTATGAGTAAGATTGTGAAACAAACCGATGCCAACGATGATCAACATCACATTCATGTCTGTGTGGATTGCAATACCAACATCCCTGATCGAACAGAAGCCATTCTACATCATGGAAAAAGTCCTGTTCCTGAACTAGTAAAAAGCGCTATTAAATTGCAGACCGTAGGTGCCAATGTACTCGTCATGCCCTGCAACACCGCACACTATTTTTATGACAACATTTTATCATATCTAGACATTCCGCTTCTCAACATGCCAGAAGAGACTGCACGCTATCTAAAAAAACAGGATATACATAATGTCGGCATTATGGCAACAGATGGAACCCTGCAAAGCCACGTATATGATAAAGCTTTAAATCAGTATGGCATCACCCCAGTCTATCCGGAAGAATTTAATCAAAAAGTAATCATGTCTCTTATCTATGATTATATTAAAAAAGGTATTACCGACAAGAATTCTTTACCGGAAAAACAACTCGAAAACATACTAGATGAATTAAAATCAAAAGGAGCTCAAAAAATCATTCTTGCATGTACTGAGTTGCCAATCGCATTTCAGATACTGGGAATCCAAAAGAATACAATTGACCCTACACAGATTCTGGCCGAAGCCGCAATCCATTATGTAGGAGCACAGACAATCATGGATGCAGTTAGTTAAACATACCACATTAACATTTTTTAGGCAAAGGTGTCTATTCTTCATATTGAATAGGTATCCTTTGCCTTTTTGGGAGGAAAAAATCGTGAAATCAAAGAAAAGAATCTCATTACCAATTCAAATCTTCATATGCCTTGGGCTTGGCATTATTGCAGGAATTCTACTAATGAATATTGGGAAAGCATCTCTTGCTTCTTACTATTTGAAACCCATTGGGACAATATTTCTAAATCTGCTCAAGATGGTTGTAGTGCCAATTGTCCTGACATCCATTATTTCTGGTGTTGTTTCTTTAAAAGATATTCGAAAAATCGGGACTATCGGTGTCAAAACAATCATTTATTACTTATTCACCACTGCATTTGCAATTATCATCGGTCTTGCTATTGCAAATGTGATGAAAGGAAATTTCACTGTACTTTCAACCAGTGATTTATCCTATACTGCATCAGAATCTGCTGGAATCATGGATACAATTGTCAATATTTTTCCATCCAATCTGATTGCTCCTATGGTAGAAACTTCTATGCTACAAATCATTGTCATTGCACTATTCATTGGTTTCGCTATGGTGATTGCTGGTGAAAAAGCAGAATCAGTGGTAAAATTAAATGATAGTATCAGTGAAGTCTTCATGGTAATCATGAGTATGATTATTAAGACCTCTCCTATTGCTGTATTCTGTCTCTGTTCCGGGGCAACCCCAGTCATCCTGTAGGGGCAAGAAAAGCGTATCCAGTGGTAACCACGATTTAGCCTAAATCATCCCACACTAACCCATACTTCAGACCGCGTTCCGCCTGCCAACGCTCATTCCTTATCAATCCCCAAGAACCCAGGTTTTACAAGTGTTTTCGTCGGTTTTCCTGTCTCTTTCCATCTCCAAAGTTTAAACAAAAAAAGACCCCAGCCACCGGTTTTTCACGGTTTCTAAGGTCTCTTCCTTTTTCCTGTACTCGCTATTTATTTTTGCCCCTACTGGATATAT
>JAUNBT010000230.1:3708-5185 GCA_030526985.1 Lachnospiraceae bacterium
TGGGTTGCCCTGGGACAGTTATTTATTCGAACTCTGTTTTGCCTACTAAGAATGTCTCAAATTTTGAAAGAATATCCTCTCGATCTTCGGATGCCTGGTTCAGATCCAGATCACAGAGATTCTCCAAAGGTTTCTCACTATATCCTTCTGGAATGTCATTGATTACACCAATACTGGTGATTGGATATTCTGTAGAATATGCCTCCATAGCTTCATCCGAAACTGCCCAATCCAAAAATGTATACGCACATGGATTTATCTCTTCTTTGTTAATCAGACAATTGGCTTCCACATCCCATCCACTTCCTTCTGAAGGAAACACAACTTCTACGGGATTTCCTTCCTGATATAACTGTGCACATCGATATCCCATAGACAGGCCAATTACACATTCCCCTGAAGCTGCCATCTTAGCTGGTTTGGAACCTGATGTTGTATAGGAAAGAATATTGTCATTTAATTTTTCCAGATAATCCCATCCTTCCTCCTCTCCCATCATCTGTAATATTCCATTTACAGTAAGAAGTCCAGTTCCAGAAGATGTTGGATCCGGCATAACAATTAATCCTTTATAGCTTGGATCTAATAAATCTTCCATGCTTTTTGGCACTTCAAGACCTAATCGTTCACACTCATCTGTATTCACAAGGAATGCGGTCTCATAAACATCGATTCCTGCCCATTTCATATCCTCATTTTCTGTATCTTTAAACTCATCCATAATACGGTCTGCACCTTCTGGAGTATATCCTTTAATCAGATCATAATCATCTAATTGCAGTAATACACTTGCGGAAGTGCCCCATACTACGTCTGCCACCGAATTGTCTTTCTCTGCAATTGCCTTTGCAACAATGGTTCCTGTGGAATCACGCACAATGTCTAAATTGATATCCGGATATTTTTCTCTGAAAGATTCCAGATATTTTTCTATAATATCATCCTCAAGAGCCGTGTAGATTACCAAATCTCCCTCGGTACCTTTTTCTATTTCACCGGAATCAGTTGTTTCCTCTGCGGAATCCGTACCCTGACTAGCTTCTGCTGTACTTCTCACTCCACACCCAACCATAGATGATCCTACTAATGCTGTAATACATGCCAATGCGAATAATTTTTTCATAATATATCCTCCTCGTCTAATCCTTCTGTCTTTTTTCCTCATTTTTTTCATTTGATTTCAAGGAATTTTCTTCTGCTCTATCTGATGAAGCAGCTCTAGATCAATCTGATCTAATTGCAGATTCAAACTCCGGTTATCCGCACTCACCTCCCCTGTTTTGTATTTTTCTAACCGTCGTATCAACTTTTTATTAATAATTTCATAAAGAATACGAACTGCTACATTAATTAACAAAATCAATACTGACATCGCTGCTGCAGATGCATAGTCTCCATTATCATCCATATTCAAAATGGCAATTGCTGCCGGTTTTGTGGAGGAAGTGTATAGAAAGACGATTGCAGAAACAGTGAC
>JAUNBT010000231.1 GCA_030526985.1 Lachnospiraceae bacterium
GTAATGCCATAGAACCGGCATATGTAGCGGGTCCTGTTGCCCCGGCAATGGGCAGAGAATTGATGATTTGCGCTTGATTGGTTTCGGCATAGGCGATAATCGCACCGGACATCTTTTCATCATAGGCAAGAGGGGTTAGGGCACAAGGAATGGAAAAGAGTACTATTTTTTCTTTCAGAACCTCTAAACCGCCATGGGCAATCGCTGTCATTTCAATGGATTTTTTTGCATTTTCATAACCCAAAGAACTTCCTAAAAAAGGTTTATCAGTATACTTTAAATTGTTAAAGGTCATAACAGCAGGACGTTTTTTAACTTCCACATCATTAGGTTCACAGGCAATTTCATGATGAATGTCAATATTCGGCAGTCGATCAACAATTTTTACAATATTGATAAAATCCTCTAAAGTACTTAAACGACGACCCTTATCCAAATCAGTAATATATGCTGAGCAGCCAGGACCGGAATAGAAGGTATCTTCGGTATTCATATGAACATCATATTTAGGATCTTTGCCGCAAACTGTAAAAGCAGAAGGGACGGTTTTCAGGCACTCTTCCACAAGAGCGCGAGGAAACAAAATCTTTTTTCCATCTTCTTTTGCCCCATGTTTCTTTAAAATTTCTCGGGCCGGTTCATAACCAAACATTACACCGATTTCTTCTAATATACGAAGAGATGTCTCATGAATCTTTTCCATATCTATCTGTGTTAATAATTGATATCTAGGTTTCATAGTTATTCCTCTTTTTCTTAATCTGTTTTTATCAATTGTTATGATAGAAGTTTCTTGTATTGATAGCATTTCTGCCTACCATCAGACAACTTCTTCATGCTTCTCTTGATTGAATTGCCATAAAAGCCTTAAGCCTCTTCTATATCCATCTTATCCTCTTTTTCCAATGCCTTGGCCTGTTTTATAAGGAAGAAACTAGCAACGATACCTATAAGTGCAAATACAAACATTAACAAAAAGATCTTATTAAAACCAACTGCAACATTACCTGCTGCTGCTGCTGCATCCAGCCAAGGACCACAGAAAAGGGGACAAATTGTTTCCGGAAGGAAAACGATAAGAGAAATAAAACCAGTTGCCAAAGGAGTCATCGATGCTGGAATCCCAGCAGAGTTCATTGTACTCCAATAGGTAGATTTCATCACATTGACAAAGAAAGCAAAGACCAATGTTATTCCAACGCAAAGTCCGACAATCTTATGGGAAAAGACAACACCCGCTATTAACGCTGCAAGAATAGCAAATAGAACAATAAACCCTTTTCCTTTGTATGTAAATTTATCTAAAACCCAACCCCCAAGAAAACCTGCCAAGGCCACAATAATGTAAGTTCGAATAATACCAAGTGTAGATGCTAATGCATTGGAAATTCCCAAAACTCGGGTAGTATAGGTAGTCATGTAATTATTACCCAGAAGCCATGAAGTAAAAGCACTCATGATTAACAAAATAACCAGCCATGTGCCCTTATTTTTGATTACATCAAGATAAGTATATTTCTTTTCTGGTTTTACTGCGCTTTTTTCTTGCTTCACGCCCTTGGGCAGGAAGATGAAACCTAACATGAAGAAAAGAGCAAAAACAACAGAACCACAAAGCAAGGAATAACGAATTCCAAATATCGGTGTGGAAACAGCTCCAAAAATTGCCAGGAAAACAAAGCCCATTGCTGTTTGGATTAAACCACGAGTCGCTTCGCTGAAGCCAAAAAGTTTTGCTTGTATATGTTCTGAACCCAGATTGCGTATGCCGCTAAGATATGCCGACCACAGTGTCGCAATACCAAAAAAGCCATAGGCACAATGAATGATAACCAGTCCATAAAAATTAGTTACAAAAGCATTCAAAGCGCATAATACGGTAAACGCAGCTAATGTAATAAGCATCAATGATCTCGTTGTAAATCGATTGGCTATAAGTCCACCAATTGGATAACAAACAGTACAAGTTAATCCCATTGCTGATGCGATAAAGCCCATTTGTGTATCAGTAATTCTCCACGCCTCCAGGACTTCATCATAAAAGGTAAAGCGAATATAGGGAAGTTGATAAGCTAATGCAACCGCTGCACTAAGAACGATAAAAATCATTAATTTTTTAAATCCAAATTCTTTCATTGTTATAACACCCTTTCCATTAATTAATAAAGCGCAAGGGGAGATATATAGAAGATCATACCTTCCCTTTCATAAGAAACTTATTTATCAATAAATTTTCTTAATTCCATATCAAGCTCTTTAGAAAACTCTGGCTGAACATATTCTTCCAGAAGCTGTTTCCATTTCGCATTTGCACGTTGTTCCGCAGTAAGGGATCCAGATTCTTCCCAAATACGATAATTTCCGCGGCTACTGATTTGTGGGATATACTGAACATCTCTGAAGTTCATAAATGTATGTGGATGAGAAAGGTATTCTCCCTGAATCCCAACTTCTTTGATTACATCATAAGCCAGGGTTTCATCGTTAACTTCAACACCCTTACAAATACGTTTCACCATTCCAATCATTTCATTATCAAGAACAAGTTTTTCGTAAGAATTTACATTATAAGTTTCCAAAACACCACCAGCACAAAGGTTTACATTTCCACCAGCCATTTCGGCCATCACAAGGTTCATCATGGCTTCATAACCCGCTTGAGCATCAACACACTTACTATCAGTAAGACCAGCACCGCTCAAGCGACAGGGTAAATTATAATATTTTGCAAGTTGTCCATTCATTAGAGAAAAGATTGCACTTTCGGGTGCTCCGATTGCTAATGTCCCGGATTTTAAATCAGCAGCAGTACCGTCTGCTCCATAAATAACAGGTGTTCCTGGATTAATTAACTGTGCTAAGGTTATTCCAGCAAGAACTTCTGCATTTTGAATAACGATTGAACCTGGAATTGTAACAGGGGAAGTAGCACCAGACATACATAGCGAATTAACAATTAAAGGCTGCCCATATTCTGCATACGCCATCAAAGCACCTAAAGCCATTTCATCATAGGCAAGAGGGGTCACTGTGCATACAATGCTAATACAAACAGGCTTCTTTTCTATATTATCGATTCCACCATGCGGCAAAGCGTACATTGAAATAAACTCTTTCGTGGCGTCATAACCTAAAGTTGCATTCACAAAGGGCTTATCGCTGTATTTCATGGCTAGATAAGCCATCTCATTAAAACGTTTTTCAAGAGGAACATCATTTAATTCACAAATCATGTTCATAAAATCGTAGTTTTCTAATGATTCCTCAAGCTTTGCAAAATTAATAAAATCTTGTTTTAAACTGGGACGACGCCCATAATCCAAATCAGAAACATAGCAAGCCCCACCAGGTCCGGAATAAACTTGGCTCTCTGTACTTACAGCCATATTTCTTTTAGGATTTTTTGAATTAACAACAAAAGAAGATGGTGCGGATTTAATTGCATCCTCTACCATTTTCCGTGTAAAATGCACAATCTTTCCATCAATTTTTGCTCCAGCTTTTGCTAAAATATTACGCGCCGGTTCATACGGCATAAGAATACCAACATCTTCTATAAGTTTTAATGTTGTTTCATGCAATTGTTCAATTTCGTTTTGACTCACAGAGTGATATCTGTGCATAACAATTCCTCCATTCGATATTATTTTTTCGTCGACGCAGTTAACTAATGCAAAAAGTATACCAAAAATTGTCATGCAAGAATAAAACATATTGTTCCTGCTACGGATGTTTTACATTTGTACTTTCATAAAATATAGACAAAAACATAGAAAAAAATTTTTCTATGTTTTTCATTATTTTACTTGTTTTGACAATATTTTCATGATATACTTTATACAATTTATAGGAGGCTTAGATATGGATATCTATCAAGAGATTTTTGAAAAGACAGGCATTTTTTTTGACGTTTTTGATCGAATGCAGGATGAGATCTTTATTTATGATAAAAACTGCTGCTTACAATATAAAAATAAAGCTGCAGAGCGAGCAGAGGGGTCTCGTTTATCAACCGAAAAAGGAAAATCTGCTTATGAACTTTATGACTTTATTCATGATATTGATGAGCGCACCAGCCCAATGATGGTTGCATTAAAACAAGAAAAGCCGATAAATAATATTCCATTCCATTATTATGTCAATGGCAGAGTCCTCACAAAAATTGTCAGTTCATCTCCAATATATTATCACGGTGAATTAGTGGGTACTTATACAATACAACGTGATAACACCATTGCAGAAGAAAATATTAGACTGCAAAGAGAATTACAAAGAGCGACAATGGAAAAATCCAAATCGGATAAGGTTACCGATCCATTTTCAGATATAATTGGTACACACTCAAAATTCAGCCATTGCATTTCCCAAGCAAGACAAAGCGCTTCAACAGATTCATCTGTCCTTTTGGTTGGTTGTACAGGCTGCGGAAAAGAAGTGTTGGCTCGTGCCATACACCAAGGCAGCCCAAGGGCAAAATTTCCCTTTCTAACTTTAAATTGTGCTGCGATTCCCGAGAATTTAATTGAATCACTTCTCTTTGGCACAACCAAAGGAGTCTACACTGGTGCTATTGAAAAAGAGGGACTATTTCAACAAGCAAACGGCGGAACTGTATTTTTAGATGAAATCAACTCAATGCCACTTACTGCCCAAGCAAAGCTTCTTCGGGTGTTAGAAGATAAAAAAATCATGAAACTAGGCGACAAAAAGGAAATTTCTTTAGATATTCGCATAATCAGCAGCATGAACCAACAACCTTTATCTGCAATTCAAGATGGAAATATACGCGAAGATCTGTATTACCGTCTTTCTGTTGTTTCTATTCTTTTGCCAACTTTAAAGGAACGAAAAGAAGATATTCCCGAACTAATCGATTATTTTATAAAAAGCTATAACAAACGCTTTTCAAAAAATGTTTTAGGAATAGAAGATGAGGTAATGGATCTTTTTATGAAATATCCTTGACCTGGCAATATTCGTCAATTAAAATCATGTATTGAATCTGCAATGAATTTTTCCAATAAAGATGGAATGCTTTCCGTGCGTGAAATGCCTCAATATTTATTCACCTACGAATCAAGAAGTCCAGAAACCTACCAACAAGATTCGAATATTATTTCTTTACAAAATCCAAAATTACAAAAAGGTAT
>JAUNBT010000232.1:0-929 GCA_030526985.1 Lachnospiraceae bacterium
CATGACAATACCAATACTCCCGGTGAAGGCAGATAATACTTCCCAAAACAGTATTTTCCAAAAGTCTTTTCTGTAATGATTCCATAGTTCTTTCCATAATAGTCTCATAGCTTATTCTTCACATTCCATCATGTGATACTCTCTGAATTTTGCCAGTAACTTGTCAAGATCCTTACCTGCCCTATCCGCAGACACCTCAAATTCTTCCAGAATCAAATCCTGTAAATCCTCTCTGCTGATACCATCCGCAAGATGCCGGAAAATAAATGCAGAAACCTCATTTAAGATAACCGTTCCATCAAATTCTTTTACCATCTCTCCTACCGGAATCGCCATATATTCCCCTGCAACCTTGCTAATTTTAAATCCCTTTTTTACTTTTAACATTTCTTTCTCCTCCATCACTTTCATCGGTTTACTGTATAATAGTTGCCACAATTCCTTTGCAGATTCTTCATCCGCTCCACAGAACACATGACAAAAATGGATTTGTTCCGACATATAGCGAATCGTTTCCATCGCCTTGATCGCTGTCTGTGTATCCCACATGGGGATAAAGCATTGACTCATTAACAGATTCCTTGCCTGCTCCGGTGTCATCCTTCGCAAACGTTGAAAGCCTGCCCGATGTACCTGTAATATAGTTAAAAGCGAGACCTCCACGGAGCGGATGATCTGTTCTTTTCCATCCCACGGGAGTCCACAAGCATAATATTCGTTCTTCTTATGACATAATAATGGTCTGTCTCCACTAATCCATTGAGCCGACAATGCTGCCACCCAGCTTGCGGCGCGTGTAGACTTTCCAACACCGGAATCCCCAGAGAAAGCAACTGCCCTTCCGTCATACTCAATACAGGCGGCATGCAAAAACAGCATTCCCTTTTGAACCATCAGACACTGAAGTGCCACACGCAGCAGATTGGTCA
>JAUNBT010000232.1:939-1569 GCA_030526985.1 Lachnospiraceae bacterium
GAAATCTTCAGTGTTTCCGGAACAAAATATCGAAGGTTTCTATAATCCTGTGAGGCCAATAACTGAACGGAATCTGTTTCTTCCGGTATAGTATAAACCCATTCGCCGCTTTGCAGCTGATGAACAATAAAGGTATCATGGCAGTATCTATGTATTACTTTTTTCGTTCCGCTGAGCACCGTTGTTGAAGTTTTCACCACACAGTCTGCTGTCTTTTGTTTTTCTATTTGAAATGCACTAAAACAGGCAGGTAGGGAGTCCCCTACAATCACTGTTTCTGCAATTTGATATGTCTTCATTTCCTGTCTCCTTTAAAACAGGAAAAGGGGAAAATCCCCCTTTTCCCTTCCTGTCAATCAGTCCACACAATATTCTCACGGCATAGAGCGTAATTGTCACCTCTGGTGCCAGTACAGGTATGACCAGCTGTTGAAGCAGCCGTAACCTGTTCCTTATAGCAGAAGGAAATCTTTTCTGCTACAGGTTCTTCGTATGGTTTCTTCATTTTCTTATCCTCCTTTCTTGGAAGTCAAAGAGAAAGAAAATCCTTCTTTGACAATTATTAATATCTATAAACAAACACTGCCAGTTGAAAACTATACAATGTTGTCTATCCTTATGATATGGATA
>JAUNBT010000232.1:1579-5146 GCA_030526985.1 Lachnospiraceae bacterium
CCAGACGTTTTCTCCACGCACACACCTTTGGACTGGCATGTCCTTCCGGTGCTGTTCTGGCGTGTTCTGCCACGCATTGAATGCAGACATTCTGATATCTGCAGATCTCACATTCAATCGGACGCAAAATGTTCTCAACGCTTTGATGAATGCATTCCCAACTATTCGCAAATCCTTCTTTTAGAGGAAACCTTTGTATTCCTCTTAGCATACTGCAAGGTTGTATCCGTCCATCCCAGGTTATGACAAATCCGGAACGACCTGCTCCGCAGCGTACTCCTCTGGGCGTTTCCTGTACATTCTTTTCTTTTGGAAGCGGCAAAGATTCCAGACAGCCAGGTCGCAGTTCACGCCCACACAACATCGCCTGCAGGCGATACAACTTCAGATAATCTTCTTCCGGCATATCCACCTGCTGCCCTTTTCGTCCGGTTTCCTCATAAGGGTCAAACAGACTGGCGCTTATAATAAATGTATCCCCCCAATGATCTGCCAGACGGATAATTTCCTCTCCATCCTCCATATATCGGCTTGGAGTCACTGCAATCTGCAGCGGAAGTCCAGCCTTTGTAATGATTTGAATCCCTTGCATGACCTGTCTGAAATATCGGTGTCCTGTCACCTTCTCATAAGCATTCTCCGTACTTCCATATAAAGAAATCTGTATAATTTTTGGCGGATGCTCCGTGAAAAAACGAATCCATTCTTCTGAAATAAGAACCCCATTCGTCATAACAATAATCTGTACACCCATAGATTGCAGATACAGATATAAATCCTGAAATCCCGGATATGTAAGACATTCTCCTCCTGTCAATGTAGCAAACTGCATACCGGCATCTGCCGCTTCCTTCATCAAATGTTGCCATTGCGCTACTGAAAGAAGTTGGCTTCCCTTTAGCTGATCTCGCTTCAAATGTACATAACACATCTTACAATCCAGATTGCACAAGGGAGTCAGTTCAAACTTACCATACATTGGAATGCCTTCTTCTAAGGCTTTCACCCGCAGAAATTCTTCCATTTCCATCCGGTATCTTACAGGTTCCGCATTTTCTTTTTTTAATTGCAGGATTAGTTCCTGCAGATTGGCAGGATGTTTTATGTTTTCTGAATTTTTCATACGACTTCTCCTCATGCATTTCTAATGAACCGACACACTCTATTTCTAACTTTTTTATAAAAGAATCTGGCCGGATGTATCAACTGCCAAAGTCTTCCCAGATTCCTGCTTAACAATGTATCCAGCATCCATTCCCTGTTGTTCCGCTTCACCTTGATTACCAATCCATACACCTGTGACCGATCTATCCATGCATCCGCTTTCCAACAATTATCTCCAAAAGTTTGGAGCTGTTTTCCCCTTATCTTCCAAATTCGGTGAACAACATAGCTTCCCTCGGCGGATCGAAACAGAACAATATCTCCCTTCTTTAGGGAACGGAATAGCGGCACTATGGTCACCAAATCTTTTTTTCTGCGAATCAGCGGCTGCATACTATATCCGTCCAACGTGGTTTTCACTGCCGGAGCAATTCCTGACACCGCCAGTTCATACCAGCTTTCAAGCGGGATACTTATTGTTTCCTTTTCCAACCTAATTCGCCTCTTTTCTCCGTATTGCATAATAATTTTTCTGTCTGTTTATTTGATAACTCCCAGTTTTCTCAGCATAGCCGCCTGCTGCTTTCCTTCTTTGTGATAAAGATACAATTGCCTTAGCGAAACATGATACTGTATCAGACGCAAAGCCGATCGTGCGATCCGGTATAGCCACGCAAAGGGCCGAAGCCAGTGATGCCGTTTCAACACCGGCCAGGTATTCTCTCCATCCAGCTGAAGTTGCTTAATTGCTTCCAGAATACCTCCCTTATAACCAATAAATGTACGGACATGATTGGTCTCTTCTTTATGTTTATTTCCCATGTTTCCACTCTCCAGAATATACTTCAGAAGTTGGTTGCACAGCACCTCATCCGCTCTTATACACCAGGAAATATGGTCTGTCGGAAGCCCAAGATACAGCTGACACATTCTCGTCAAGGTCATCGCCAGCTGCTCCAGCCCGAAGCTTACTGCCTTTTTCTGAAAAGCGAGTCTCCAGAACCCGTCATCCAGATTCTCATTCACATACAGCATCCAGTCTACAATCTGGCGAAGTCCTATTCCCTCACGCAAATGCTGTCGAATATGCTGCAATAAGACCAGCCCATTCTGCAGCTTTGGAAGCATGGGAATTCTGTATTCCTCATCCTGAAACCACTCTGGAAACTCCAGACCTTCTAAAATACACTGATCCATTTCAGAAATCTGTTCTTTATGGGTGCTTATGTCAAAGGACCAGTGCAACTCAATCTCAACACCATCATATAGCAGACGAATATGATTATAATGACTGTGATTCCTGTATTCTGTCTCACATCCCAGACTTTTCAGCACTGCCTCTGCCTCCTTAACTCTGGAAGGATGAACCAGAAAATCCACATCGCCCATGGTGCGATACTCCGGCTTCGGATAATACCTTGAAGCAGCAGTCCCTTTTATAACCACAACGGGAATCCGATGAGACCTCAACTGTTCCAGAAACATGTTTTGTATATACAAATAATACTGTCGATAACCCACCTGTATTGCGATTACCCTCTTCCAGCTTATCCTGAGCGAATCTTCTAAGCCTTCCATTGTCAAAAGCAGATCTCCCGGAAGTGCCGCCAATGTCTGACCCGTGAGTTCAACATAAACATCAGACCAGTTAATATCGGAAGTAAATATGGGTGTTTTATCAAATACGGAAGCCTGTATCACCTCGCACAGAATCCGATCATTTTTGCTCAGTTTCATAGATACCTCTTTCATAGTTCGAACTTACCTACCCTGTTGATGACTTTCATTCTGGAGGATCCATTCAATAAACTCGCGAACTGCACCGCTGCCTCCGTTGTATCTGGAAATAAAATCCGCTTCCTTTAAAACCTGGGGTGCGCCATCAGCCGGACAACCGACCAGTCCGCCGGCCTTTCTGATTAGCTGCATACAGGGAATGTCATTCAGATCGTCCCCAATATAGGCCACAGCCGACAAATTTTCCGTAATCTGTTTTAACTGTTCTGACTTATCAGAAACGCCCTGCCATACCTCAGTAATTCCCAGTTCCCTGCATCTGTTGGATACAATTTCTGATACCCTTCCGGTTATGACCACCGGAGTGATTCCCATCGGAATCAGAAGATCATGGATTCCATATCCATCCCTTACATGAAATGCCTTAAACAATTCTCCTTCATTTCCGATGTACAATTTTCCATCTGTCAGTGTTCCATCTACATCCATCACAACGTATTTAATCTTCATGTGCACTCCTGTCCGATTCCAATTTTACTTCCATAAATCATAGGGGAATGCCTGGATCAGATTCCTTCTCATCTCAGTCAGATCCGGAAGGTCCATAGGTTCCATCGCCATGGCTTCTTCTATGGTTCTGGCCATTTTAACACTCCAGCGATTTGTTGAATAATACCAGTCATAATACTTGATCAGCGCCTTGTCCACATACCCGCCTGTATTTAA
>JAUNBT010000233.1 GCA_030526985.1 Lachnospiraceae bacterium
TAACCTATGGCTTAGCACTATTTTTTCATTTCAACTCCAAAAGACAGGTATCATAATATATTTTTATGGAAAATGCAATGGCTGCCTTATTCGGATCCGGCATTTCCTTTTGTATTCATAACCAGCATCTGCAAACGGTTTTCCAAATTAGCAAAGCTCACATCCGGGTCGTAATCGAGAGGAAGAATCTGCGCATCCGGGTAGATTTCCTTTAACCGTTTTGTGATGCCGCGCCCAACGACATGATTTGGAAGACAGCCAAAGGGCTGTAAAATAACAAAATTCCGGCAGCCATGCTGGGCATGGTGAAGGATTTCACCGGGAATCAATACTCCCTCCCCACAGTCAAAGGTGTGATGAATCAGAGGATCACTTTCATTGACTAACTGTGGCAGCCGGAATGCGGGAGTGTATAAAGGATGATTCTTTGCAATGGAATCTGTCAGGGCATGGGCGGCATCAAAGACACGGTTCGCAGTGTGCATCCATATCTTCTCTTTCGTTGGCCGGGTAATGTGGTATTCAGAAGACTTACTGTCCTGTACAAAGTAAGTCTTTCGGATTACATCTGTCATCCGTGCTTCAATAATCTCAAATCCATTGTTTTCTAAATACAGCTCGATATCATGGTTGGCTCCCGGATGGAAATTGAGCAGGTATTCGCCTACAATCAGAACACGAGGCCGCAGGTGGGAGCGGTCATAGGAAATATGATTCATAATGTTGACCGCCTTTTTAAATCCTTTTTTTGCACCGGAGATTCCCCGGCTTTCAAGACCTTCAATGATTGCATCCATTCCTTCTTCAAATGCCCGGTCAGCACTTCCTGGAACCGTCTCATAAGGACGGATTTTTCTTAGAAGTTCTTCCATGACGTCAATCATCGGCAGAGCAAAGGCAATATTTACAGAAGAAAACAGGTTCATCTTAAATCCGGGATGCAAATTGTGATAATCCACATCGTCGTTGGTAAGAATGGGGATATTTTTATAACCTGCGTCATCGAGAGCCTTTCGAAGCAATGCTCCATAGTGGGTAAGACGGCAGTCACCAATGTATTTTCCTGTGGCAACGGCTGTATTTTCCAGGTCATATTTACCACTTTCCAAGGCAGCTAAGGCTTCCCCGATTACAATCTGGGCAGGGAAACAGATGTCATTGTGGACATATTTTTTTCCGAGACGGATGGCTTCCTCCCGACCGATTTCCAAAGGCACCGCCTGTATTTTCTGTCCGGAAAGTGCAGCAGACATGACTCGGCAGAATGCATGGGAAGTGTTTGGAACCAGCACAGTTTTTTTTCTGCATTCCTTTGTAAATTTTACCGGATAGGGATCCGGAAGAGG
This sequence comes from Lachnospiraceae bacterium, assembly GCA_030526985.1. Lineage (GTDB taxonomy): Bacteria > Bacillota > Clostridia > Lachnospirales > Lachnospiraceae > SIG292. The sequence continues at coordinate 1,347 of JAUNBT010000233.1, forward strand.
ACGAATGGATAGGGATTCTTCTTTTGCCCGCTTCATGGAAACCGTTTCTACAAAGGAGCGGACCCGGATACGCAAAGGTCCCTGAATATCGCTCTCATCAAGTTTTAAAATCAGCGGTGTTTTACCGGATATTTCATGCATCATACGAATAATTTCATCGGACAAATAAGCATCGTGGCCACAGCCAAAACTTACAATCTGTACATATTCGAGATGAGTGTTTTCGGCGGCACAGACAGCGGATGCAAGCATACGTCCATGATAATTGTTGACAATATTCAAACGGCTCTTGCTTAAATCGATTTTTTCAAGTCCTGGTACAGAATCTACTGTAAGGACAGGGATACCAAGGCTGGTAAAAAGTTCTGGTAAATCATGATTGACCAGGGAATCATTCTGGTAAGGGCGGGAGGCAAGCACAACGGCGTAAGTCCCCGTTTCTTTTGCGTGTTTGATGATTTGTGCGCCTTCCTTTTGTAGTCTGTCGTGGAAAGAATTCTGTGCAGCCTCTCCTGTCTGAATGGCCTCTTTCGTTTCTTTTGGTGAAATACCAAAGGTCGTTTCCATATAAGATGTCAGCTGGCGATCCCGATCCTTTTTGGAATACCAGTAGAACAGGGGTGCATCGAAAGGAATGTCAAATCGTTTTTGAGGATTATCCGAGTTTTGAATCACCAAAGGATATCCTTTTACAACGGCACACATGGATTCACTGGTAGATTCTGTGTTTTCGGAAGGCAGGTTGCTGATGACTGGCATAAAAATCCGGTCTACCTTCTTTTGGGCCAGATTTCGAATGTGGCCGTGTGCTAATTTGGCTGGAAAACATACAGTATCTGAGGTGACTGCACTCAGTCCGCTTTCATATATTTTTCTTGTACTTGGGTCTGATGTGGTGACGTCAAAGCCCAGGCTTCGCCAGAAAGTCCGCCAAAATGGCATCGTCTCCCAAAAGGATAGAATGCGGGGAATGCCGATGGTTATATTTCTGGTTTTAGCAGGAGTTTTAATATCATAATCTTCAAATAACAGTTTCTCCCGCAGTGCAAAAAGATTCGGAACGGCATCTTTTTGTTTCATTGTATTTTTTAGCTGCTCCCGCACAGAAGCATCTTTCGGGTCTCCTAAAATGGCTCCCCGTTCACAGCGGTTGTTGGTAACCCAGGAACTGCCATCAGAAAAGGTGACAATCGTTCTTTTACAGTGGTTTGCACAAAAAGGGCAGGGGGCATTGGACTGCTGGGTATAGGAAAAATCATCCAGACGGTCAAGACCGATAAAGGAAGGCTTGATTTTTCCGGTCTGGAAAGCTTCTTTTGTGAGAAGAGCCGCACCGATGGCTCCCATAATTCCCGGATAAGGTGCCCGGGTAATCGGACGATTTACATATTGTTCCATTGCACGTAAAACAGCGTCATTTTCAAAGGTTCCTCCCTGTACTACGATGTGCTCTCCGAGAGAATCCAGGTTGGAAACGCGGATTACTTTTGTAAATACATTTTCAATAATAGAACGGCACAGTCCCGCCATAATGTCTTTTGGTGTTTTTCCATTTCGCTGCTCTGTGACAATGCTGCTGTTCATAAAAACGGTACAGCGGCTTCCCAGCAACGCAGGCTGGTGAGAAGAAAAAGCAGCGTCAGCGATTTCTTCTATCGGAATATTTAAATTTCCGGCAAAATTTTGAAGAAAAGAGCCACAGCCGGAGGAACAGGCTTCGTTGATTAAAATATTGGTGATAATGCCTTGATCCAGCCAGATTGCTTTCATATCCTGTCCACCGATATCCAAAATAAAAGTGGCATCTTTGACATATTTTGCAGCTGCTCTTGCGTGGGCAACAGTTTCTACCACATGGTATTCTGTGTGAAATGCGTTGGCAAAGAGCAATTCTCCATATCCGGTTGTGCCAGCGGCCAAAATTTCAAGTCTGGCATCGGCATTTTCATAGCGATTCTTTAGTATAAGCAATGCTTTTTTTGCAACTAAGAGAGGTTCGCCCTCATTCGGCGCATAAAAAGAATCAATTACATTCTCATCTTCATCGATTAAAACAAATTTGGTTGTGGTACTGCCAGAGTCGATGCCGAGGAAAGCCCGCACAGTTTCTCCTTTGACCGGAGTGTGAGAGGGGGTTTTCGGGCGGTGATGTCTTTTTTGAAATTCCTCTTTTTCTGCAGGAGTATTAAAATAGAAAGGACCATGCTGGGAGCCAAAAGTTCCTGCATTTGTTTTCCTGTCTAAAATCTCTAATAATTCCTCGATTGTATAAGTGTTAGTATGCTCCGAAAACATTCCAGTCAGAGAAAGCGCGGCACCCTGTGCAATGATAGTTTCCGGATGAGGTGGAATTAAAATATCATCTTTCTCAAGAGAAAGCCGCTCGGCAAAGACCCGAATCAGTGTCGGATTAAATGTCAGAGGACCACCTTCAAACACGACCGGTTTTTCAATATCCAAGCCCTGGGCAAGCCCTCCGATTGTCTGTTTTGCGATGGCGTGAAAAGAAGAAAGTGCCAGATCTTCTTTTGTCACACCCTGATTTAGCAAAGGCTGGATATCTGTTTTTGCATAAACACCACAGCGGCCGGAAATGTCATAGACACAGCTGCCTTTTGCGGCGAGGGAGTTGAATTTCTCTACGGGGACCTTTAAAATGGCCGCAATTTCATCGATAAATGCACCGGTTCCGCCGGCGCAGCTTCCATTCATGCGCATATCATCTACTTTCAGCTGGCCAGAGTGGGCATCTTTACTTAAAAAGATCATTTTTGCATCCTGACCATCTAATTCTATGGCTGTGCGGACATTTTCATAGGTATTCTTCAGTGCGATTGAGTTGGCCACGACCTCTTGCACGTAAGGAACATGGAGCATCTGGGCAATCGGTTTTGCACCAGAGCCGGTAAAGGCAAGTCGCAGCGGAGAAGAATAGCCGGTCTCCTCAAGTTTCAACAAAGCTTTGGCTACACTTTTTTGCTGAGCAGAATTATGGCGGAAATAGTCTGCATAAAGCCGAGTCCCTTTTACCGGGTCTAATACGACGATTTTTGTTGTCGTAGAACCGATGTCAATTCCGGCAAGCAGATAATTGGTTGTATGTTTCTCGTTTTGTATCATTTTATTAATCCTTATCTATATGGTAATTCATTCGATGACGCAGGAATCAAAAGAATGAAAGCCTATGCTGTCTTCGAATTTTCATGCGAGTTGTTTCATTCGATTATTATAATCTTTTAGCTTAGAAAGTCAAGTTGCATTACCACAAAATTACATTTTTTTCAAGTCTGGCAATGAAGTTTTGACAGTTGTATAATAAGGAAACTTTACAGGAAAGAAGGAATGAGAAGTGGGGGAAAAGTGGATGGAGGAAGAGCAAATGCATCACTGGCTCTGGGAAACATCGAAGGAACAATTTCTATTAGAATTGGAGGAAAAAAATGAAAAGTCGAAACGGTTTGGTCTTACCCTTACGAAAGAGGATGCCAGGCTTTTAGCAAAAGAGAGAATAGATGAGCTGCAAGAACAACAAAGGGTGGAGTTTGGTGGCGGAATTTTACCAAAGATAATAGATTTCTTCTGTGATTCGCCTTACATTTTTCAGAGCAATTATGTGGATACGCTAGTAAGACTTCAGGAAATCTTTTACCTATATAAAAATGAATCGATGGATCTTTGCACCGACGACGAATTGTTAGAATGTATGAAGGAAGCTTTTGACGGAGTATGCCAGGGTTCCTTAGAATATTTGGAGGAGACAGCCTTAG